>CAIQIE010000143.1 GCA_903871805.1 uncultured Planctomycetaceae bacterium
CGAACCGACTCTGTCCCGCCGCTTCACCGCGTATGGCAAACCACTCCGGCCCCCGGCTCCGCAAAGCAGAGAATGCAGACCCGACAAGTGACGAATGCCCCAGAATATCCACCAACGGCGTTTTTGTCTTCGATGGCAATCTCAGCGACGGGTGCCGACACACAACTTCTGCGCCCTCGACCTCAAGAAGACTCCGATAAATCTGATCATCGTGGATATCTGACATGTCAACATGCAGAATCACCAAATCAGGTTTCATCTCATGCAACTGATGCTGAAATCGAAGCTGCGCCAACACGGGACAGTACCCGGGCACACCACCATTCAGCACTTCAAGTTCCCGATTCGTCTCGCGTTCCAGAAATCTCTGAAGCCGAGCCGGAACAGTAGCACCGTCCGGAACCGTGCCTCCAAAAATCAGTTCATCACCCAACATCAGAATACGATAGTGGTCCCCGGTCGCGGCCACCCCGTTCTGTGCGTCCCGACACCCAAATTTATCCGTTTTTATCTCGATCGGCCTTCCGGGAACAGGCTGGATTATCGCCGTGTGCAGAGGCCGTAACTCATGATGCTGAAACGCAGATTCCTGCAATAAGCCCTGATAAACCATTGCAGACTGGCACGTGACAACTCGTTCAATTCCCTTCCGATCACGCAGCCAAAACTCCCCGCCCAGCAACAATGCTCCCAGCAGCAGCAATGCCGCAAACATTTGGCGAAGAAGTTTTCCGAATCGCTGCCACATGATACTGGTAACTACCTGCACCACCGTGCCCGGTGAAGAGTCCATTCCTGACAGGAAACTTCCTGCAACCGAATTCCCCTGATGCTCAGGAGATCATTCACGCGTTTTGCGGTTATCGGCGACAGGAAGAAACTCCAGACGAACACCGGAACAGCAAAACGCAAACCCAACTGCGGCCGTCAGACCAAAACCATGAGCCCGCTCTTAAACACAAGTTTCCTGCTGCCGCTTTCAATCCCGGAACCTCACAATCCTGCGCAACCTCGCAGATTCTACCAGGCTTCCGGGATCTGCCTCAAGAGAGACCCCGAAACTGAACACCCGAACACACCTGCGAGATGGCAGATGTGAACGCTCCCTTTTGCATCGCTCTCGCAGAGACAAAAGGCGGCAGTGTCAACGAAAAACGCTCAACTGTCTGTGACAGCCGAGCGTTTTTTGTCAGAAGTATCAACTAATTGAAGGCTATTCTTCTTCTTTGGCCCAAAGCACAGACGTCAGGATCCCTGGGGCAGAAACCAGCTCGTTCTCTTTGAAATACGTTGCAATTTCGTTTTTTGCGGCATCAGGGCCGTCACTGCCGTGAATCAGATTCATCTGACGGCTGGCGCCAAGATCGCCACGGATCGTGCCGGGTGCCGATTCGCGAGCATTGGTTTTTCCCATCAAAGTTCGCATGACAGTGATGGCTTCCGGACCCTCCACAACCATAGCCACGACCGGTCCAGACGTGATAAATGCCTCGAGTTCAGGGTAGAACGACTTGCTGACATGCTCAGCATAGTGCTGACGACTTAGATCGGGCGTCACCTGAAGCATCTTCATGCCCACAATGCTGAGCCCCTTGTCTTCGATCCGAGAGACAATGCGGCCGATCAGCCGACGCTGTACAGCATCGGGCTTGGCAAGAATTAAAGTTCGTTCAAGAGCCATTAGCAAAAGTCCTGCAAGTTTTCTTCAGTAGTATCGATTTCGTTCAACCAATAAATTCAGCAGTTAATCACCCCAGAGTGAAGGCACCAACGGATGGAGGCATGTGTCCTTCCACTATTCCTCCCGGCATCTCCGTCGGAGGACGTCTTCGGGGTTCATGGCCTGATAACGAGCCCTTCAGACCATGGCACCTTTCATCAATGCCAGGAACTCGGTAAACAGATAATGACTGTCATGCGGCCCCGCCGCAGCTTCCGGGTGGTACTGAACACCAAACACAGGCAGTGTCTTGTGTCGAATCCCCTCGACCGTCTGATCATTCAGATTCACGTGAGTGACTTCAATATCGACCGGCAGACTGGCAATGTCGACGGCAAAACCGTGGTTCTGAGAAGTGATTTCCACCTTCCCTGTCCGACAGTTCAGGACAGGCTGATTAGCTCCACGATGACCAAAACGCAGCTTGTAGGTTTTCCCTCCAAAGGCCAGCCCCAATAGTTGCAATCCCAGACAAATCCCGAAGATTGGCTTTTTCCCGATCAGGTTACGGATCGTACTGATCGCATATTCCAGTGGCTCGGGGTCGCCAGGACCGTTCGACAGGAAAACACCATCAGGATTTAACGCCAGGATCTCATCAGCCGTAGCCGTACCGGGCACTATGGTCACTCGACAACCGAGGTCGCGAAGATATCTGGCAATATTCCATTTCATCCCATAGTCGATGGCGACGACGTGCGGCTGTTCTGTATTGGCAGCGCCAGAAACAAAGTCGCCTGGTCTGCCCAGTTCGCTAAGCGTAGAAACCCATTCATCAGACTTTTCGGGCATCACTTCACGAACCAGATCCCGTCCAACCAGCCCCGGAGCCGCCTGAACTTTTCTCAGCAGCGACGCGTCGTCCAGGTCGACCGTGGAGATCACACCTTTCATCGCTCCCTGAGTTCGAATCTGACGAACAAGCGACCGTGTGTCGATTCCCTGAATCCCCACAACATGATTACGACGCAAATAACTATCAAGACTTTCGTCCGAACGGTAATTGCTGGGAACCTCACACAACTCCCGGACAATAAATCCCTTCAGAAACAGGCCGCGACTTTCCACATCCTCTGCATTGACGCCATAATTCCCGATCAGGGGATATGTCATCGTCACAATCTGGCCAGTGTAGGACGGATCGGTCAGAATCTCCTGGTAACCCGTCATGCTCGTGTTGAAGACGACTTCACCATCGACTTCACCATCAGCACCAAACGCTTCCCCGGAATAGACAACGCCATTTGCCAGGGCCAGTTTTGCCGGACGACCAGCCATACTTCACCTTCCTGAAAAACAACTTTCGAATGGTGCTTAAAGCCACCAGCCACAGCCAAAAATTCCTCGGACACGTCCAGTCAGACAACATCTGATTCGATTATCCGGGGTCAAAAGTCACGACCGCTGCCAGCGTTTTTCCGACACGCCCCCCGGCCAGCCCCAATGCGAGACGATAGCTTCGTACGATCGACAAACATCCTGACCCGGTTTTGACAAACACCCTGACAGCGTAAAGCGGAAAATCCTTCCGGATCCGAAAACATGTTCCGGAAGATGCTGTCCAAGCTGTGAACTGTGAATCACGGGCCTGTCGGTAGTTTTGTGCATCGTGGACCGAAACCTCCGCAGTTTAACGTAAGAATCCCCCGCCAGAAAAACCTGACTGCGAAAAGACCTGGCACTTTCGCGAAAATCAGAGGAAAACACGGTCTGTCCCCGGAAGCAGAATTGGCGAGGCCCCGAATCCTGGTATCTGACGCCTATTCATCCGAATTTCCCGTGCCGGCATAGCCGGGAACCTTGAGTTCGTGCCCTGAATTCGTGACGATCCGACCAGCAGTTTGGTCCAATCCATCACTTGCAACCAAAACCAATCGGGCGATTACCCGGCAACAGGCCCTATAACCCGCACCGTTCTCGTATCCCAATTGGGTGCATTGGCTGCGAAGTCCCACCGTTTTTATTCGCAGTCTGATCGTTCCTGAAATTACTCGTTTTTCTGCTGGAGGCTCCCTGTGTCACTTACCCCGTCTTCGATGATTGAGGTCAAACGCACTCGTAATAAAGGTCGAGGAGTCTTCGCAACAGTACTGATACCGGCAAATACCGTTTTTGAACGGGCCCCGCTGCTGATTATACCCGCAAAGGAAGTGCTTGAATGCGAACACGGCGAATTCCTTTATCATTATGTTTTTGAATACCCCACCGCCAAAAATAAGGTCGCTCTGGCGCTGGGCTTCGGTTCGCTTTACAACCATTCCTACCAGCCCAATGCCTACTACGAAGATGTCGGCAGGCAGATCAAGGAATATCGGGCCCTGCGTGACATCCAAAAGGGCGAGGAAATTACGATCAACTACAATGGGACTGACGGTGGAAACGATCCATTGTGCTTCGAAGTTGCAGCAGAATCCTGATTCGGAGGGGCCATTTGCAAAATCGCCGGAGGCAGCTTCCTTCCAGCCATTTTGTACAGCGGCAGGCTGGCTTGAATTTCCAGCAGATCCCACCATCCGCCCCTGCGTCTCCCCAACCAGAAAGGGTAGTCAATCCCCCCCGGTGTGTTTTTCCATCCGAAACATGATCAGGATGGAGGGTTTTTGCGGTTTTTCCCCGGTGTCCGGGCGTCGAATGTTGCTCTTTCAGGAAACATATTGCTCGCAGGACGATTTCTGACGTAGTTTTTGCCGGGGATGTTGCGCTCCGTCACAGTCGGGCAAAATGCCCCCGAGCAGGCTTCAGAACTCCGTACGGGACGCGCAGGTGATTCATCGACACTGTCCGCACCACGGATTCTCTGAGTCAGAGTCACTTAAAGAGTCTGGCAGGGGTTTCTTAGACGCAGAGTCCAACGCACCATGAATCCTGTACGGAGAGCGGAAGCGAGTACTTCCGCGTTGCAAGGTGAAACCAGCAGTAAGGCATTGGATCCATTCAGGACTTCAATGAATTCGTTTATGCAGACAGACACCAACGGTGTACTGATTCGCATGCTTTCTATTGCTGAAGATGCGCGCAGGGATCAAACGTCAACAGGCGAACGCTCTCTGATGCCGCGCGATCTCATCTCTATGGTCCTTCGCGCAATGCGCATCCGCGACCCCGCAGGACTGCTGCATGGGCAACGAATCGCCGTCATCTCCAGCGGCGTCGCAAACCTGCTGGGATGGACCGACGAACAACGCCGACAACTGGAAGTCGCAGCGATCCTCCACGACATCGGCAAACTGGGAATACCCGATCATATCCTTCGCAAGCCGGGTAAACTCAGCAGCGAAGAATACGATTTTGTGCTGCAGCATCAGCATGCGGGCGTAAATATGCTGCAGGCTCTGCACACAGACCCCACTGTAATTTCCATGCTGACAACCCTGCATCACGACCTTTCCGGCGCAGGTCACCACGTCGAAGGTCACGTGCAGACTGTTGATCTGCCTCTCGGACCCAAAATCCTTGCTGTGGCAGATGCCTATGATTCCCTGAGTACTTCGAAGCCCTATCGTCGCGGAATGACGCATTCCGAGTGTATCACAGCGATGCAAGAGAAGTCCGGCCAGCGGTTTGATGAAAATGTTATCCGAACACTGCATCGCTGGTACGAAACAGAGGGAAATACGTTATTCCGGCTGACAGAATCATTCCATGACCCCGAACGACACCCGGAAGTCACCGCAGAACAGCGAGATGAAGTCGCGATGCTCGCGCAGTTCATTCATCTGCTCTTCCAGTTTCAGCACCTGTACGATGGATACTACATTCTGGACACACGGGAAAACTACTGCATCTGGAGTGATGGGATGCACGGGATCACTGGCCTTCCCGTGCAAAACGTCCTTCGCCGTACATGGCAGACCTCCGACGTTCTCCTCTCTCCACTAACAGAAGAACAGGCGTCTCCACCGGAGCATGACGACACGCTCATTGCTCACGCACTGAAAAACGGACGGCCTCATTTTGGCAGCCGCCTCTGTCGGGTCAGTGGCACAAGACACTTGAAAGTGGATGTCTACACATTGCCCATCACCGGGCCCGGTAACAAAATCTACGGCGTCGCACAGTTACTCAGAAATCGCAGCGGCGTACGTAGAAAAAGCAGGGAAATCGTGGAACTGCAGATCGCTGCAACACGCGACCCACTGACTGGTGTCGCCAATCGAGGACAACTCGAAACACAACTTCGACATCTCCTCGACGATTTTCAGGTTCAGGAGGGGACACGAAGTCTCAGCACAATCTTCCTTGACGTTGACCACTTTAAGCGGATCAATGATACCCATGGACATCAGGTTGGTGACCAGGTGCTTGTCGATCTTGCGAGGCTGCTGCAGCATGAAACATACTCCGCCGAAATCATAGGCAGGTATGGTGGCGAAGAGTTCGTCATTATCTGCCCCGACACAGATCTGGATGCCGCGGTTCGAAGAGCCGAACGACTGCGTCAGACAATTATGAAAAGTTCGATCGGCGGCACAAGCACTCTCAGCGTCACTTCCTCCTTCGGCGTTTCCACTGCAAGGTCAGGAGACACGGTGCAAAGTCTTCTGGAACGCGCGGACCACTGCCTCTACAACGCGAAAGCCACCGGACGCAACAGAACATGCCGGGAATCTGAACCGGTTCCCGGCTCGCAGGTTGAAGCACCTGCTGCAGAAGACGACAAAACGCAGCTCTCTGAACAGAATGGCCTGTATAAATTCTCAGACCGTATTACCGTCAGTACCTCGCTGGAGCTGACCGGTATGAAACTGCGAGCGTTTATTACGGAATATGGAGGTGTTGTCGTTGATCAGGAAACCGGCAAAATGCAGATTCAACTGGGTACTCCCGGATTCTTCCAGCGCTGGGGAAAGTCTGCAGCCAGACAGCCTGTGGAAATCACAATCTCCTTCGAAACAACTCGATTTTCCACTTCGGCCCGCGAAAAGGCACGCATACACCGGGTCGTTACCGTGGATGTAAAATCGCGGGGAAAAGTTCCCAACATGGACGTTTTTGCTGCGCGATGCCTGAGTTTGATTCGAGACCTCAAGGCATTCCTCCAGGGAACATAGCCCAATCCGAAAACTGACAGTGGCCACATGTGGCACGCCTCCAGTCAGTTCGACGGGAAGATTGTGTTCCTCGGTGAACGGGCCTATCAGCAACCTCGGTTGCCCCGGACGCAAATGTCCTGTCCATCAGCACTCCCTCCAGCATTTGACCGCCACCGGTGGTCCGTTCGGGCATTCGTCCAGCTTGTCCCTTCACACACACACACAGAAACTCACCATATCCGCACTCGTTTACAAAGACACTGCGGCAGGCAAACACTGACCACTGAATCCGCTCTGTAAACCGAGAACCCCGGGCACCGCCATTGCGTGAGTCGTCACCCGGAGGCCCCTGACAGCCTCGCTAAGCCCAAAAAAATGAACGCCGACTGTCCCCTGAACCCTGATTCCATCTCTGTTTCAGGCCGGCTTCCGGCGGCTCCACATCCAATGAGCAGGTTGCAGACATGGAATTCGTAACGCCACACCAAAAACCAATCTGAGAATCCACACATCACGAAATTCAAAACGGTCAAACGACGTGACAAAGGGAACTGCCCCACACTGTATTGCTCCAGAACCACACCAATTGGCCAAAATACGTGGCTTTTCAGGCACAAGAATTGCCGAACGGATCGATCAGCCTCTGCTAAGGTCGAAAATCCGTCAGTTTCGCCCAAATAACTGCGGCATTGACCGTCCATTACGTGTTGAAATACACTTACTGGGCTTTAACTTACGCAAAATTCACCCGGTTGGGATTAGAATTCGAGTCATCTGCCGTTGTGGCAGCACATTGCCGGACATTCACCGGGGTTTGATGTTCCTTTGAATTCAGGATAGACGCGAGACATGGAGCTTCTGGAAAAAGTCGGTGACTTTTTCACCGCCACGACTCACCGAATCGAACGTGGAATTACTTCACTTTTTGGCTCCTCCAATGAACGCCGGATGAAACGACTTGGGTTCGTCCGTGAACGCGACGGCCGGACCACCATCATCCCCGGCTCACTCCTCGACCGTATTAACTCGATGGAAAGCGAGTGGCAAAAGCTTACGGACGACGAACTTCGACAGACAACGGTGAAATTCCGAGCACGCCTGCGGAATGGCGAAACGCTGGATGATCTGCTTCCCGAAGCATTCGCTGCAGTGCGAGAATCCGGGCGGCGTTTTCTGAAGATGCGGCACTATGAAGTACAGATGATCGGCGGCTACATCCTTCACAACGGTATGATCTCCGAAATGGTCACCGGTGAAGGAAAGACCCTCGTCGCAACCCTCCCTGCATTCCTGAATGCCATCGCTGGAAAAGTTCATGTCGTCACCGTGAATGACTACCTCGCGCGCCGTGACATGGAGTGGATGGGGCCGATCTATCTCAATCTGGGACTAACCGTCGGATCCATTCAGTCCAATATGGACTCACAGGAACGCCAGATTCATTACGCCTGCGATATCACCTACGGCACAAGCAATCAATTTGGCTTTGATTACCTTCGCGATAACATGAAGCCGTCAAAGGATCTGCAGGTTCAGGGGCCGCTGGACTATGCCATCGTCGACGAAATCGACAACATTCTCATCGATGAAGCCAGAACACCGCTGATCATCTCCGGCCCCGCACATGATAATCTTGACAAGTATCCACGCGCAGAAGCCATCGCCAGACAACTTCGAAAAGACGTCGACTTCGAAGTCAAGGAAAAGGAACATACCTGCCATCTGACAGAAGAAGGTGTACGTCGCGCTGAACAACTTGCCGGTGTCGAAAGCTTTTACACAGCCGGCAATATGGAATGGCCACATCTTCTCGATAATGCCCTGAAAGCACACTTCCTTTACAAACGTGACGTTCACTACGTTGTCGAAAAAGGTGAAGTTGTCATCGTCGATGAAAATACCGGTCGAAAAATGGAAGGTCGCCAATGGTCGGATGGTCTGCATCAGGCCGTCGAGGCCAAAGAAGGTGTCAAGATCAAGGCCGAAACGCAGACACTTGCCACCATCACTCTGCAGAATTACTTCAAGCTGTATCGCAAACTATCTGGTATGACCGGTACCGCGATGACAGAAGCCGAAGAATTCCTGAAGATTTACAATCTGGACGTGGTCGCAATTCCAACGAATCGTGCGATGAAACGCATCAACTATCCAGATAACATCTATGGCACCGAAAAGGAAAAATGGGACGCCGTTGTCGCAGAAATCGCAGAAGTGCATGAAACGGGTCGACCTGTTCTTGTTGGCACAACCTCCATTGAGCTGTCTGAAATGCTCAGCCATCGCCTCGTTCGAAAAGGTGTTCAGCACAGTGTCTTGAACGCCAAGTTCCATGAACGCGAAGCCGAAATTGTGGCTCAGGCCGGCAGAAAAAGTGCCGTGACGATCGCAACCAACATGGCCGGTCGTGGAACAGATATTATCCTCGGTGGTAATCCGGAACACTCCGCATGGGAAGAACTGAAATCTCGCTATGCATCCCGACTTGAAGTCCCCAAGACAGAGTGGGATGCGCTGACAAGGGCAATCGCAGAAAAAGAAGGCATGTTTTCGGAAGGGAAAATTGTCTCCGAACTCGGCGGACTCCATGTCGTTGGCACTGAACGGCACGATTCCCGACGAATCGACCTGCAACTTCGAGGACGCGCTGGACGTCAGGGTGACCCGGGATCCAGCCGCTTTTTCATCTCACTTGATGATAAGCTGATGAGGCTCTTTGCCGGCGATTCTGTCAAACGTATCATGCAGTGGGCAGGACTCCGTGAAGGCGAACCGATCGTCAGCTCCATGGTGACTCGACGCATCGAAGGGGCGCAGAAAAAACGCGAAGAGCAGCATTTTGATCAACGCAAAAATCTGCTCGAATACGACGAGATCATGGACGAACAGCGAAAGCGGACCTACAGCTATCGCCAGCAGATTCTGGATGGACAGGACTGCCGAAAATTACTCCTCGGCATGATGCATGACGAAATCAATCGCTGGACAAAACACTTCCTGGCCAAAAATTACCGCTGGGAAACCATCGCTGCCTGGATCTCCCAAAACCTGCAAATCGAGGCCGATGCCGGCGATGTCCGCGATATGTCGAAAGCTGACATCGAAGTCTGGATCCATGACGAAGGTATGCGTCAGGGGGAAACCCAGATCTACGAACAAATCGACATTCATCTCCCGGAAGACGCTCCCAATAAACTCGACTGGAACTGGATTGCTCTGACCAGATGGGCCAATCGAGCCTTTGGGCTGTCGTTGAACGACAAAGAACTCAGAGGTCGCGATCGCCGCGAAGTTGCGTCATTCCTGCTCGAAAAAGCCAAAGAAGGCATTCTCCGATGGGAACTGAAGGAACTCGACGCATTCCTTGATCCGCTCTATCCCCAGAAATCGCTCGTCTCGTGGGCCAACTTTAACTTTCTGCTCGGGCTCAAGCCGGAAGAACTTCAGGGCCTTGATGAAGTTCACATCGTGCAGCTTGTGAAAGACAAAGTGCGCGATCAGTACGATGACAAAGAAGTTACGTTCCCCGTCTCCGTAGGCATGCATAATTTCCTCGCCGGTGACGGCAAGCAAAATGAACGTGCCAACCGGGAACGTCTGGCTCGCTGGGCAAACACACGATTCCGGACTGATCTGGATCCGGAACAATTTTCAGACCTGCAATCCTCAGCCATTTACTCCAGTCTGGTTGAGACCAGCCGAAAATTCCGCGAACGTCGCCCCTCGGCCGAAGCAGTGCAGTCAAAACTGTCCGAGATTTTTGGGAAATCCAAACCAGCCGCAAGGCCTTCCGAAATCCAGACCGAAGCACTCCTCGACTGGATCGAGGACGAACTTGGGCTCGGTCTGAACGCACAAAGAATTCAGTCCATGACTGTCCAGCAGGCCGAAAACGAAATTCTCCAGGGAATCGATCAGGTCTTCCGTCCGGAATTGCGACAGACAGAACGCTCTGTGCTCCTCGAATTTCTGGACACCGCATGGAAGGAGCACCTGTATTTCATGGGGCACCTCCGCCAGGGAATTGGCTTCGTCGGTTATGCTCAGAAGGACCCGCGAACCGAATACAAACGCGAAGGTCGTCGCGCCTTCATCGCCATGTGGGAACGTATCTCCGAACAGGTCACGCAGACTCTCTTCCGCGTCGAACACGAAAGTCCTGCATTCGTCGGTTCACTCTGGCGAATCACCGCCACAGAGCACGATGTCGCGCCCCCGGAATCAAACATTGACAAGCTGCAAACCAATGCTCCGGAAGCAGGTGAAGACGGACGCACTACTGACCCGATCGTTAATCCCGGACCACGCGTCGGACGAAATGATGATTGCCCCTGCGGCAGTGGTAAGAAGTACAAGAAATGCTGCGGCAGGTAATCCGCAAAAAAGTACTCCGCTTCCCCAACTGAAATAAGTTCGACCGGCCTGTGGCAGAATGGATTCTGCAATGCGATGGTTACTGAACCTGATCTATGCAAGCCTGCTGACAGCACTCGCCCCAGTCATCGCCTGGAGAGTGCTGCGGCATGGACGCTATCGACGCGGAATCCCGGAAAAACTCTGCGGACGACTGAATGTCCGCCAGGACAGTCGCCCCGTGGTCTGGTTCCACGCCGTCAGCGTCGGCGAGGTGATTCAACTCCGGAATGTCGTTGAAGAATTCCGCAGGCAGTCAGACGATCGATTCCGCATCGTCGTCTCATCCTCCACAGATACCGGATATGATCTCGCGCAGTCGCGTTTTCCAGGGTGCCAAATCACCTGGTTTCCCCTGGACTTTTCCTGGGCCGTCTCCAATGCTCTTTCCCGCGTGCAGCCAGACCTCGTTGTGCTCATGGAATTGGAACTCTGGCCAGGATTTCTGACCGAATGCCAAAACCGAAACATCCCCGTCGCGGTCATCAATGCCAGACTCAGCGAACGTAGTCATCGACGCTATCGAAAAATCCAATGGCTGCTGAAGCCCATCTTCTCAGGTCTCTCGCTCGTCGCAGCACAGTCACCATCCAACGCAGATCGACTGCAATCCCTCGGTGTTCCCGCATCCCGTGTTCACGTCACTGGATCCGTGAAATTTGACGGTGTCGAGTGTTCACGAAACAACCCAAAAACACTCGCTCTGAAACACCTTTTTGGATTTCACGAATCCGATCTGGTGCTTGTTGCCGGAAGTACGCAGGATCCTGAAGAACTGCTGATCATCAAGACATGGCAGCAACTGCGATTACAGTTTCCAGAACTGAAACTTGTCCTTGTCCCCCGACACAAAGAACGTTTTGACATCGTGGCCAATACCGTCCGAAACGCTGGTCTCGGAATCCTGCGACGCTCGGAACTGACAAATAACCCAACAGCCCCCATGCAAACCGATGCGGTCCGACTGCTTGACACCATCGGCGAACTTGGAGCCTGCTGGGGACTGGCAGACATCGCATTTGTCGGCGGCAGTTTCGGCAACCGCGGTGGACAGAACATGATCGAACCCGCAGCCTACGGATCAGCAACACTCTTCGGCCCCAACACATGGAACTTCCGGGATGTCGTCCGGATTTTTCAGGAAGCCGATGCATGCCAGCAACTGCAGGGACCCGAAGAACTTCAAAGCACCATCCGCAAACTGCTGCAGGACCCCGCTGCCAGAAAACGTATGGGAGACGCCGCTCACCGAACGGTCCTCTCGCAACAGGGTGCAACAACACGCACGGCAGAGCTGCTCATTCACCAGACCGGACTCGATCAGTTCACTCCGGTCAAAGTCTCCGCTCGAGCCGCCTGATCTGCAGGATGGCTCGAGCGTCTCTGTTCCGGAGGATGCCGTAAATGGCCCGCTGCTAACTTAGCCCTCCGCTACCTCCACGTACACCTTTAAAGCTTCGCGGTCTTCCACAAGCAACCGCATCATCTCGCGATAGTTGTCCAGTCCCTGTACCGGAGTCGTCAGAATCTTCTGAATCACTCCAGGCCAGGTGACTTCGCCCAGTGCCAGATCCGCGATTCCGGATTCGAAATGCCGGAAGTTCGCATTCACCGATCCCACCAGCAACTTGTTGCCAAGAACCCAGTTCAGGTTGATATTATCACCGGGAACTTCCACCTTTTTCTGACCGCCAGTAATGCTGGTCCAAACCATGCAGCCGTTGTGCCCCAGAACCTGCATGGCCTCAAACGCGACCGCGCTACTTCCCGTTGCCTCAATAATCAGGTCCGGTTTTCCGTACTTCTCAGCAATCTCGGCCAGAGAATGCTCCGCAGTGCTGAGATAATGCGAACCAAACCCTTCGGCAATCTCGGCCTTCAGATTCGGCTTCCGACCTCGCGCCAGGGTAAACACCTCAATTCCTCGCAATCGCAGAATCAAAGTGCTCAGCAAACCAATCTGCCCTGCCCCAGTCACCCACGCCCGCTTTGGCTCCCAGACCTGAAGACGCTTCTGAGCCAGAAAGGCCTGCTCCACCGCCTTGGCCGCACAACTCATGGGTTCCGCCAGCACGTGCAGATGCTTCAATCCTTTGGGCATCCTCACAATGAACTCTTCGTCGTCAACAAAGTACTCAGTCAGAAAGCCATGCCGCAGGTTGATCCCACGCTCATAGTACACTTCCTCGCTGGTGATGTCCGAACGACCAATTCGGTCGTAGACAGAACCACCGGGACGACGAACCGTACAGGTCACATAGTCCCCGGGCTTCACTTTTCTGACAGCCGAGCCCACCTGTTCCACGATTCCAAAACATTCATGACCTATGACCAGAAAGTCGTAACCCGCAGGAGCATTTCCGTACAGCGCATCGTTGATCTCTCGGTCTGTCGCATCCACTCCTACCTTCAAGACCCGCACCAACACTCCGCGACCTCCCGGAATGTCACTGACCGAGGGCTTTGAAAGTTCCGCCAGATGAACACTATTCGGAGTACCCGGACGAACGGCGATCGCTTTCATCAATCCACGACTTTCCAACCAACTGCACTAAAAGTCCGCGGAAAATCCACCATTTCCGCTTCACTCATGCAGAGAATCTTAGAATTCCCGGTGGCTGAGTCAAAGCAGAGACTGAAGGACACCATTCATGACAATTTCTCTACATCTTCTCTACATCACGGAATTCTGTTCACACATCAAAATGGCTTGTCCCGCAGAACGCTCCCGTCCTGGCGCCGAACTTCCTCAGGGAATCCTGCTCTTCTGTTCCGTCAGGCCCCCAATCTCCACCAAAACAACCCTCGCCGCGTCAGACCATCAATTTCCAGCGGCCCCGGGCTTCAATTCCACATGCCTGCTGCTGACCACACAGCCCCGATCATCAAACAGATTCAAATACGCGACAACAGCATCTTCCGGAATCGCGGCCCCAACCTCGCCCCTGTCCAGCCGAAGTTCCGCCGGACTCGTCAGCCACTCCCGATCCTGCCAACGACCAGCAGCCTTCGTGAAACACAACTCCGCTCGAATCACCGGGACCTTACTCTCAAAGGTTGCCGTGAGATTTCTGCCCCGCAACGTCTGGCTGATCATCCTCGGAAGCGGTAAACCTCCCTGCAGCAGCGAATCCGCAAAAACCCGGATCTCCTCCGGATTCTCGCCAGCCGGTCCATGCCCATGCGGCATGCGAACCCGCAAACACAATTCAGGCTCCAACTCAGGAAGCTCACTGGATCGCTGCCACGAATCCATCGGATAGGCGAAATCATTCGTGCCGTTCACCCACAGCATTGGCGACTTTGCTCGAGGCAGATACTCCGAAGGATCCCATTGCTTCAGCCAGAGCTCCGCCTTCTCCCGTCCCAGACGCTCAAACGCCGGCAGCCACACCGAGTTTTCTCCGAGGAATCCACAACCGTAAACAGGAACTGCCAGCCGAAATCGGTCGTCAACTCCCGCAACAATACACGTCAGATATCCGCCCCACGAAATCCCTGTGACACCGGTTCTCTCTGCGTCCACCTCCGGAAAGGAACGCACCAGCGAATGCGCAAGACAGGCAGCATTCACCGCATGATACGTCCACTGGTCTGTTACAGCATCATCCAACTGCCCAAACGATGCATCCCAACCCGGTGGCCCGCCGTTCTCATGACGCTGCCAATTGCCATAGGTGCCCACCGGAACGCATCCACACACATCCATCGCTATCGCCGCATATCCCCGGGAATTCCACAGCCTGACCCAGCTATCAAAGGCCGTGCCACCACCCCCGTGTATCAAAACCATCGCAGGAACCCGCTTCCCGGGTTCCACTTTCGGCACACCATACCACGCAAAGACTCTGGTCGGCTTTCCCTTCCACGTCGGACCGGCAAAAAACAGAGCACGCACTCCGTCCGCCGAGATCCCCTCAGCCGGATAAACCTCCGGTACAACCCCATAGATTTTTGGATCAAATTTTACTTCCGGCCTGACAGCTGCTCCCGCTTCAAGTTCCCAAAGAGTCCCGGATACGAGACCCGCAATCACCAGTGCTGCTGTCGTCATTGTTCGCACAAATTTTTTCATGATCAGCTCACTGAAACAGGAAACCAGGGAATGCCGGCCATCAGCGTCTCACTGCCTATCGGAGCAAATCCCGCACAACCTCGCCATGCACGTTCGTCAATCGTCGCTGGATTCCGTTGTGATAATACGTCAGACGCTCATGATCAATTCCCAGAAGATGCAGCACCGTGGCATGATAGTCATACCAGTGAACTGGCTTCTCCACCGTCTTCCAGCCAATCTCATCCGTCGATCCATACGCCGTGCCCGGTTTTAATCCACCACCCGCCATCCAGATCGAAAAGCCATACATGTTATGGTCACGCCCCGCTCCTACCACGAATTCACTGGACTGCGTAAATGGCGTTCGACCAAACTCGGTTGTACACAGCACAAGCGTATCCTGAAGCATTCCCCTGTCTTTTAAATCTTTCAACAGGGCCGCCACAGGCTGGTCCATTCGACCGGCCTCTCGCGAATGATTCTCTCTCACGTCCTCATGCCCGTCCCAGTTGATCCGCGGCGAACCAAAGGATCCCCCCGAAAACAATTGCACAAATCGAACGCCATGCTCCAGCAATCTGCGAGTAAGCAGACAACGTCGCCCAAAGTCCGCAGTTTCCTCCCGGTCCACTCCGTAAAGCGCCCGTGTCGCTTCCGTCTCCTGATTCAGATCAGTCACTTCAGGAACAGCCAGCTGCATCTTTGCCGCCAGTTCGTACGAACGAATTCGTGCCTGCAAACTGTCTTCAACTCCCACCAGATCCATGTGCCGCTGATTCATTCGAGCCAGCAGGTCCCGACTGGCTCGCTCCTGCTGCGCCGCAACTTCCCGTGCCGGAAACAAATCCCGGATCGCCGCCCCATTCACCTGAAATGCAGTCCCCTGATGCTGAGCCGGCAAAAAACCATTCGACCAGTTAATCGTGCCACCAGCGGGCAATCCCCGGCCATCCGGAAGGACGACATACGAGGGCAAGTCGTCGGTTTCACAACCCAACCCCCAGGAAATCCATGACCCCATCACCGGAAAACCATTGAGCCGAAAACCGGAATTCTCTTCGAAGGTTGCTGGCGTGTGATTCGCCGATTCTGTCACCATCGAACGAACAATCGTTAAGTCATCCGCCCGCTCCGCCAGATGCGGAAACAAATCCGACATCCACAGTCCACTCTGACCACGCTGACGAAACTCCCAGTCGTTCTTCCTGATCAACCCTATCTGATTAAAAAATGTCTCCGGCCTCTCGGACGCCTCCAGAGACTTTCCATGAAACCGAGCCAGCTCAGGCTTGTAGTCAAACGAATCCAGATGACTCAATCCGCCACACAGACACAAATGCACAACGCGCTTCGCCGTCGGCAGATGATGCGGAACATCTTGCGCCTCACCAGGAACAATCTCCGCACGGACAACACCGTCACGCAGCAGCATTGAGGCAAGGGCGGTCCCTGTCAGTGACCCCGATGAAAAATCCAGCATTCTTCGACGCGTGATGGGCTCGTATGGCATGGCTGTCTACTTTCAACGGCAATTCTCTGGTAATTCACCCGGCCACACGATCGTGTCGTCAGGCTGAACTATTCTTCAACCTTCATCGGTTGCCGATCGAACATCAGGGAAATCAGGGATTCATCAAGCGGCTTCGTCACAAAACTGACGAAAACGCCTGAAACAATCGAAACCAGCAAACCCCAGATCAAGGGCTCGAAACCGAGCAAAAAGTAGGGGTGAAACTTTGTCATCGCACCAATTTTCTGGTCCGGCATCCAGCCCATAATTCCACACAGATAAAGGCACAGCACCGTGATCGCACCACCAATCATCGCTGAAAACACTCCCGCCGTCGTCGCGCGACGCCAGTAGCAGGCCATGATCGCCGGAAACAGAAACGTAGCCGCTGCACCTGATGTGCTGAAGACAATAAAGGCCTGCAGATATTCAACGGGATTCCACATGACCACCACGGAAATAATGCCCGTCAGTATCATCGCGCCCCATGCCACCAGTCGAAGTTCTTCACGTGGAGCTTCAGGGTTGATAAACCGCTGATAAATATCCCTCACCGCACCCGATGACAACACAACCAGATACGAACTTACAGTCGACATCACAGCCCCAAATGGAGCCGCAAGAATCAAACCCGCAATCAGCGAACCCCCAGGCCAATGACTTGTGGTCAGGAGCGCCATCCGCGGAATAATCTGATCCGATTTTTCCAGCGCCGGCAACAGTGCCCGCCCACAGACACAAATCACAATCAGCGGCAGGTAGATCCCCAGATTGTAAACACTCAACACGTAAATCGATTTCCGAATCACGTTCGTATTCTGACTGGCCATTAATCGCACCAGCCCCGCAGGCGCACCCACTCCTCCCCAGATCCATACCACAAAGAATGAAATCGCCAGTGAAATCGGCAGAAACTGATGCCCGGAATCCGCCATGGCATACCCGGGGCCAAAAACAAATCCCGGACCGGTGTTCTGCATTGATGTCCGCGTTGCCTGCTCCAGTCCACCAGCAGCATTCAATGAAGCCACCAGCAGAATCATCACACCAAGAAACATCAGCAGACTCTGAAACAGGTCCGTCCATACCGCCGCCAGAAATCCACCCATCAGCGTGTACGTCACCACGGTCACAGCAAAAATCAGTAACCCAACATGGTAACGAAAATCAGATACGTTCGTCGCTTCTTCTGACAACGATAACTCGCCACCTGTCGGCCAGGCCAGCTGGATCACAATCGCACCAGCCTTGAACTGCGCAAACATCATAAATGACAGGTAGAACAGGATAAACAGCGTACACGTCAATCCCAGGGCCGAACTGTTAAACCGCGTCCGAAAGAGATCAGGAACTGTAATCGCACCTGTCCGCCGACTCAGTTGAGCAAGCCGCTTGCCAAGTATTCCGAATCCCGTGATTGGAACCACCATGTAACTGCCAATCCACAGGGCCACAATCCAGCCATGCGAATACACCAGCGACGGAAATCCCATAAAGGTGCCGCCACTCTGAATCGTTGCCGTCAATGCCAGCGCCCACACCCCAAGACCACGGTTTCCCAAAAAGAATCCCGTCATGAAACCACTGTCACGCGTCGCCTTATTGGCCATCAACCCAATCCACACTGATACTGCAATAAACAGTAACAGCATGCACATGGCACCATACCCAACCTGCATCTCAACGGCAGTCTGAGCCAACAGGGATGCTCCGCCCAATACACTCTGCATGCTCAGCCCCCCAAGCCCAGATCGTCAGTGTCGCCAAGGTCCTGGCCCAGTTCACCGTCGTGAACAAAAAACGCCCCAAATAACCAGGACACCACCGCACAAGTCAGCCACGGAACAACCACGCCCCAGAAAATCCAGTCCGGAAACCCCCAAACCAGTTTCAGGTCCTGCTCCGTTCGGTTGTATCCCATCGATGCACATACACCAACCGACCAGATCAATGCCCCCAGCCAGATTAGCGCCACGATCAACGCCTCACGCAGCGATGATCGCACAAGAGGGTCAGTGTTATCAGCAGAGTAGTCAGACATCCGGCAGGACTCGCTTCAAAGCGATGAGGTAGTAATCATTACGCGGAGCCCATGATGTTAACCACATTCCGCCGCATCACCACTGAAACCTGACTTTCCCCGCAATTCCGTCCGGATTTCTGCCAGCAATACCGCTTCCAGTCTCCCCCCGCGCAGTTACGGCCCCTCGCAACTTCAATGCACGCGGTAAAGCAACACGGACCGAAACTCTGTCCCACGCACCAGCAATTCCCAACCCTGCCACTCCCGCACCACACCTCGCTCCATCTCAGACATCAATTCCCAGTCCGCCCGCAGTAAACAGTCCGGCTCGGTCAGAACCCCCTGCTCTAACAGCGTCTGAAAACGCGAGGGCTGGACAAACTCCGAATACCCATACGAACCCGGCAGTCGGTAACGAAGAATCTCCTTCCAGTTCACCAGCACATGAGTCACCCCGCGTGACTGCAACTCCGCTCGAATCGCCTCGGCCGATTTCATTTCAACCGGCCCTTCAACAGGCCCCGAATGCTCAGCTTTCGCAATTTCCTCAAATACACTGTCATCAAAGACCGTGTTGTAAAGCAACGGAAACTCAGCATCGAAAACCTCCGCCTCACCAACCATCAACACCCTGCTGTCCCTCGATAACTCCCGATTCAACACCTGAATGTCCGACCGTATCGTCATCTGCCTCGCTTCATCCAGATCCATCAGATCCACATGAAACCCAACCAGCGATAACGTACAAAAACGCACATTGAATGTCGTCGACGCCAGTATCGTCGTCAGCAGTAACCACCGCCATGATCGGTGCGGTGATAAAAGCCACACACTTCCCGCTCCAAGACTTAACAACGGAATCATCGGTATCCAGAAGCGATCTATCCGATGCGTCAACGCCCACCACGTAAAAAATCCCCATGCGGCAGTCAATACAATCACACGAATCGCCAGCCGACGCCTCCATAGCAGGACCGATGGAAGACCCAGCCCAAACAACAGGGAACTCGTCCACTTGTTCCGCACAGCCGCATCCAGAAAATGCTGCGGCATACGCTCCAGCGAATGCTCCGGCGCACCATGCGCCCGCTTCCAGCGTTCATTCAATGATTCATTCCACTCCGTGCCCCCAAAAACAGAATACGCCATCGGAAACACCGGATTGCCTGTCTCTACACAGTTCTTCACCAGCCATGGACCAATCGCAACGAATACTCCAGCCGCAAAAATCAATCCCTCCCGGCACAACTCCCTGCGCATTCGCACCCGGTCATCAGACACGTCAATCGCACAAGACATCCTCCAGCTACTGATGACCCACGATAACGCCACAGGAATGATCACCTGAATCAGTCCTGTGTACTTGCTGGCCATGGCACTCCCTGCCAATAAACCCACAACCATCTGACATCGGGAACGCACCTGCCCCTGTGGCTGCCGCACCAGAATCATCGATAACATCAGGGCAGCCATCAGGTAAAACGTCAGTGCCCCCTCTGCGTAGGAAATCAGGGAAATCCTGAGCGTCCACGGAGTCGTGAGATAGATCAGTAAGGACAGCCAGCCAACAGTTCCCCCAAACCATCTTCGACCAGTGCTGTAAACGGCCAGTGACGTCAGCAACTGAAACACCGCCAGCAATACCTGACCAGTCAACGCCCCGGTCCACCAGTCATTCGCCACAACCATACCCGCAAGACACAACATCTCACTCAGAAAGGGAAAGCTTGTGTACACGTTATGTCGCAAATACGAAATACGCCCCTCCTGAAACCACTCCTTCGGCCCCTGAAGATGATACTCCCGTACGTCAAAATCTGTCGGCGGCGATACGGCACCCAAAAACAAATACACAAGGAATGGGATCCCGATCAGACAGACCAACACCGGAATCCACCTCGGCTCCCTCTCGTTATTCATCGCCAGCTGAGGCGACAGCACACCCGGAAAACTCCTCCTGCGAAGCCTCATGACCAGCGCCAGAATTGCACTGGCAACAGAGGGCACAATAAGAACTGTGCAGTTCAAGTGCCCCGCTAAACCCGACACCAGCGTTACTGTCGATAACAGCCCCAGACCACTGCCAGCCGCAGTCACAAATCGCTCGGTCCCTGTCAACGACAATCCCGACAAAAATGCTTCATCCAGTAACCACCCATGCGCCAGAGCCAGCCCCAGCAAACACAAAGCCCCGATAAAAATCGGAACTCGCTGAGACAAAAACTCCGGACCAGCGGCAGTCGCTGCCGTTTCAGAACCCGCAGACTCCACACCCAAAATCTCATCAGCCAGCATCAGCCAGAGATCTGTTCGCGGAATATCCGGATCCTGAAGAGACTGCTGAAAAAACAGCCACTGAAATCCTATCACCCACGCAACAACAAGCGCAAGCAGCCACGGCGACATGCCCGCTCCAGCTGTTTGAACCGATCGATTCCCCATGTAGAACACGACACCCCGTTGAAAACACTGCCAACTTTCGAAAACTCAAGCATGTTCTATTCTGACAACCTGAAGTTTCTGACGCTATCCAGCATGGTTGTCACCCCGGCTTCCTCGCCAGCAAAACAAGTGTTCACCAGCGACTTCCTTCCACAGCCTCATTTGTAATGCCACCCGCTTCCTGTAAATTTTGTCTCGTCGAAATCACCCGACTCAGCTGTCGAACCTTCCCCGAAACAGCTGTCTTTCCACGTCCACTCACACAGTCTCCCAACTCAAGGAACTGCGTATGAACTCACCTGTGTGCTACCCCATGTGCCTGCTGACACTCATCTTTCTGTCATTCATTCCGGCCAGCGCCAACGACCCGGAAACTCGCTCCATGAACTCACAACCCGCCTTCATTCTCTCGTCCCCACAGGTCGAACTGGCAGTCACGGAAACTGGCGGACATATGGCTCCCGTCACTTTTTTTCGGGATTCAAAACACCCGATTCAGCCCTACTACATCAGCCCCTGGCAGGATGAAAAACCTCAGTCAGTACCCGCTCCTGTTCTGGTTTCCCTCCGAGGTGACTTCTTCTGCATGCCCTTCGGCGGAAATGCAGAAGCCGTTCAGGGAGAACTCCATCCACCACATGGCGAAATTGCAGGTGCAAAATGGCAGCATGTCAGCACTACAAAAAAAGGAACCATCACCACACTGACTCTTCGTGCCACGACTCAGATTCGCCCCGGCGTTGTTACCAAAGAACTCTCACTCGTCGATCATCAGAACGTCATCTACTCCCGACACACTATCGAAGGATTCGCCGGCAATGTACCGCTGGGACACCACGCCACGCTCGCTATGCCCGACAAAGAAGGTTCTGTACACCTTGCTTCAAGCCCCATCCTTTTCGGTATGACATACCCCGGCGTTTTCAGTGACCCGGAAAAGGCAGAATATCAGGCACTGCTCCCGGGCGAAAAGTGGACCTCCCTGACTGATGTTCCCGTCGCATGGAAAAATCAACCCAATGCAGACCTCTCAAGACTCCCGGCTCGTAAGGGCTTCGCCGATCTGATCCAACTGGTCAATCAACTCTCAGAAAGCCCGGACACTCCGGCATGGACGACAGCCACCTTTCCCGACGAACACTATCTCTGGTTCTCCCTGAAAGATCCCTCCGTACTGCGCACCACTGTCTTCTGGATCGAAAACCACGGCCGGCATGGTCATCCGTGGAATGGCCGAAACAACTGCCTCGGACTCGAAGATGTCACCGCACATTTTGCTGATGGTCTCGCTGCCTCCATGAAAGACAACGTCCTGACAGCCGCAGGAATTCCCACAACTGTCGCACTGTCCCCGGATAAACCCACGTCCATCAATTACATACAGGGGGTCGTTCGTATCCCTGAGGGATTTGAGATGGTCCGCACCCTGAAATTCGGCCCCGAAGAAGTCACCTTCTTTTCAACCACCGGCCAGCAGGTCTCCATTCCCATTCAACACACCTTCCTGAAGTCCGGCAAACTCTGATCTGTCGTTCAGACCACCTTCCACCAAACCAGCCCGCCCTGCGCCCGCTGGTTTTCTTTATACCATCCCACCTCCGGTGCCAATCTCTGCTCAGAATACGGAGTGTTGTCAGGCAAGCGGGACCATCCATCTATGTTGTGAGGACAGTTCGAGCGCTTCAGCCTGCAGGGCTGGCAGAAAATAGCCGGTAGCAAGCAACGCGCCGCTACCGGTTACAACAGAAAAACGGCGTTCCACCCCGCATGGTGGTGGCAGACCACTGGAAGCTGGACTTACATAACTAATTTGGAGCCCTCCAACTGTCGGCCGGCCTGTTCCAATCTCAACGTGCCGACGTGTTCCCCCGCATGGCCTGACAAAACAGTGCACGTCGTTGGTCAGAATTTTCGCCCGAAAGTTCGGCCGGCCCACAGAAAAACACACGAAGCACGCTGCAATTGATGCCGTGAACAAACTGAACGTCCTGACCCGCCAGAAACTCCCACCATTTCGCTCGAGCCACAGCAACAACTCATACAATCTGTCAAAGGACAGGTGCATGGCCCCTGATTCCTGTTCTGATTTCTGTTTCTCTTCGTCAGAACCGAAATCCGGAACTACCAAAGCTATCCCCAAACGAGCCCTCGATCTCCACAATCGTGGTCTGAAAATTCCAGAGATCGCCAACGCCCTGAACATCAGCGCACGCAATGTAAGCAGATACCTGAGCCAGTTTTCCGAGGTGGCATGAAGACACGACAGGACGGAGTCTTAAAAAGAGTAATTGCCAGTTCAGGGAATTCCGTGATATAATCCGGACATGGACACAACAACCACCACCAGGAACGTGATGGACATTCCCGCCAGCGATCGGCAGGCACTGGAGCATTTGCTCGGTACCCGGCTTGAGCCGCAACAACGGGTGATGATCTTCGCCTACACTCCGGGCCAGTTACCTGCGGACAAGACACGTGAAGTTGCCCAACGTCAGATCGAGCGAATGATCGCCACGAATCAGCAGTTGGCCATCAATGTCGGGATCACGGCAGAAGAAACTGACGCAGCCATTGATGAGGCCATGTCACTGGTTCGGCCGCGTTCCTGATGCGGATTGTTCTCGACAGCAATATTCTGGCACGAGCCGCCTGCGGACCACCGAGTCCCGCTGCCGAGTTGTTGATCAGAATCCTGCGTTCACCATGCACAATTTGTATGTCTCCCGTTCTGCTTGATGAACTCAATCGAATCCTGCGATATGATCGAGTCCGCACGATGCACAGAATGCAGGATTCCGAAATCGATAGTTTCATTGATCACTTGAGATTGTCCTGTCTCATTGTGGAACCCGCGAAATCCTCGACAGCAATCTCGACAGATCCTGATGATGACTGGGTGATCGCCACAGCCGTTCAAGCGGAATCGCAAGTGATTTGCTCGCTTGACCGTCATCTGAAAACTCCAGCTGTGATTGAGTACTGCCAGCAGCGTGGCATCGAAGTTTTGAGTGATGTCGAATTACTTGCACGGCTGAAGCCCGCATAGTGTGATTCAGCGCGGAAAACGGCGCCATCCACCTGTGTTCTGTCGCCGTTCGAGGGTTTCAGCCCGGAGAGGCTGGCAGAAAATAGCCGGTAGCAAGCAACGCGCCGCTACCGGTTACAACGCTAAAACGGCGTTCCACCCCGCATGGTGGTGGCAGACCACTGGAATCTGGACGTGGCTCAATTTCTCGCACCACACCCAGGGTGCTGGACCTGCGTTTTATTTGCTGTTTCCCAAAACGCAGCGTTTCCCGCATTCGATGGAATTACGGCAAAAGGTGCCTGGCACCTGTTGTTCCCCTCAAGAGCATCCTGACTTTGTAACGGCCAGACACATTGGTGCCTGATTTGCCATCGTTTCAATTCCGGGGTGGACCAGGAAGTCATAACGCCGAGTCGCGGCCATCTACGCAACGAGCTGCTGCATTTCATGAACCAGATCATTCCAATAAAAAAACCGGAGGATCACTCCCCCGGTTTTTGCATCTCGACCTCTTGAATTTGACTGAGCACTGCCAGCCGACTGACATTCAGTGCTGGAACAGAAATTCTTTGCTGTTCAGTACCGCCCAGGCCACGTCTTCCATAGCCCGAGTCCTGTCTTCACTGGCTTTGATATGCGCCATTGCTGTTTCCTGCTCCTGCGGCAGTGCAGGACGGCTGAGGGCGCTCATGTAGAGCAGATTTACAATCTCTGCATCTGTTTTTCCCTCAGTAATCCAGCGATGCACGCTTCCGGCATCCGCCCTGAGCTTATTGTGAACTGTTGGTCCATTGATCAGCTGCAAAGCCTGAGACAGATTGCTGTCCGTGGACCGCTCGCATTCACAGGGCAATTCGCGTTGTGGCTGCCCGAAGACCTGCAGGAACTTATGCCCTTCAGGAGGATCTACGAGATCGACAGCCTTCGTCCCACCCGGCATCCCGGCAAACTCTTCCGGCTGGCCGGTGACCGCACAAATCGCGTCCAGCAATTGCTCGGCCGTCAGCATTCGTGTTGTTGCATGGCTGAAGTAGACCTCATCGTCAGCGTTGTATTTGTTTCGCTGTGAACTAAGTTGATAAACACGGCTATTCATAATTGTTCGAATCAGATGCCTCGAAGAAAAACCACTTTTCAGCAATTCATCTGCAAGGTAGTTCAGCAATTCTGGATTTGAAGGGGGATTTGAATCCCGGAAGTCGTCTACGGGATCAACAATCCCCTTGCCCACAACGTGGCCCCAGACACGATTTGCCAGCGACCTGGCAAAGAATGGGTTGCTGTTGTTCGTCAGCCAGTCTGCAAATACAACGCGACGATCCTGACTTGCGGGAACATCGACATCGCCTTCCAGAAGCAACCTTACCTTCATGGTTTTGCCTGTTCTGGGCTGCGTCACTTCTCCGCCGGCCTTCACGAAGATCATCTCATCGTCCGGCAGCCCAGTTTCCTTTCGACCGACACGATTGAATGCGGCTGCGGTGCCGTAGTAATCGTCCTGAGTCCATTTTTCGAAGGGATGATTGTGACATTTTGCACACTGAATTCGGATCCCAAGAAACAACTGCGCAGTGGTCTCGGTCGCATCGATCTCGTCCCGACTGGCCTTCCAGTAGGCTGCGGCAGCGTTTTGCTGAGTACTTCCGGTTGCGGTTAGCAACTCATGGGCAAACTGATTCAATGGAACATCGTTCTTTACAACATCAAACAGCCAGCGGCGAAACTTGTGTACGCCTGACTTTGTCAGTCGCTTACTGTTCACTCGCAGCAGATCCGACCACTTCATTGACCAGAACCGAGCATGGTCGTCAGTGAGCAGCAGCCGATCCACCAGGGCTGCCCTCTTTCCGGGAGTTGTATCGGCGTTAAACTGCTGAGTCTCTTCGAGGGTCGGCAAGCGGCCTGTCAGATCCAGAGTCGCGCGACGGAGAAAATCCGAATCGCTGCAAAGCTCGGAAGGCTGAATCTGAAGCTGCTTCAGCTTGCCAAATACCAACTGGTCAACTCGCGTCTCTTCGGGTGGATTTGGCCACTGAAAATCTGCACGTTCTGTCAGAAACGAGAGTTGTGTCGTTGACATTTTGTCCAGATAACGGGCAAGAACGGTGGCCTCACCACGGCCTTCGCGAGACACGACTCCGGCTGGAGTTATCGCGGCGATGCTTTCGTCTGACGTATCAAAAGCAGTGAGTGCCGTGATATCCCGCACCGTTCCGTCGCTGAATGTGCCGTTCACCCGCAACTGCTGCTGATCAGCACCATCACGAAGCACTCGGGGCCTTGGAAAAATCTCGATACTCACCAGTGAAGGCGACCCTTCAGGCTCTATTTTCATACCTTCGGCGATCCACTGCTTCAGCACAACATGACTGGGATCATTGTAACCAAGCCGACGTCCACCACCATGCGCAACTTCCATCAGCGGCTTTCGAAGCAACAAACTTTCATCTGGATTCAACACATTGGATCGACGATTGAAATACTCGCCGCGCAAAGTCACCAGATCCAGAGTCGGATCATAGCCGCGGAGTGACAATCGAAACCCGCCTTTGCCTGAGGGCGATCCGTGGCAGGCCCCCATGTTACAGCCAGATTTCGTCAGGGCAGCCAGCACTTCTGTATGAAAAGCCACAAGCGAGGGCGTCTCAAAGGCAACCACATTGACTTTCGCTGTGACCTGCTGCCCTCCGGCCATGGCGTGGATCAAAGTGGACCCATTGCCAACAGCCTTCAGTACACCATTTTCGACAATAGCGACGGATGGATCATCCGATTTGTACTCAGCCGTTGCAGTCACATCATGAATATCTGCCGCCACAGGGTTTGCTGTTACCAGCAGTTGCTGCGTGGCTCGCGCCCCATGCAAGGTAACTTCCGCCGGCTGAATATCCAGCCCCTTGATGGAAAGTTCACTTCCCACGGCATGCTCTGCCAGGCCTACGCCAAGCAGAGTCAGAAACAGCGTTATGTATTTCATCGGTAAGCCTCTTTCAGAGTCAGTTTCAGTGAGACTGACACGCAGCAGACACTCGTCACAAAATTCGTCAGCACCTGGTCTTTACCAAATTGGCGAAACCATCCTGTCAGGTAATCGCCGTCACTCACTTATCGGAACCACAGCAATCTCAGGCTGCGGTCAGGTTTTTGGAACCACTTCCAGTCGAATCGGCGGAACCGGATAAACCCGTTCCTGATTATCCTTCTTCGCTTTCCCCTGCAGGAAAATCGTGCAGGGGCCCGGCGGCGCATCTGCTGCGATTGCAATTGCTATAGAAAGCTCACCTGCCGCCATCGCACCACCAGCAACGGTGACTCCTGCCGACAACTGATCGGCCGGTGTCGCAAGCGCCACTTCGATCGGCATCGCCCAGTCGGCGGCACGTACCGACTTCAACAGTACCGTTCCGGAAGCCCCCTGAGCGATGGAGATCACTGGCGGATCCACCGTCAAAGAAAATTCAGCAGCCGGAGACACCGCAGCAAAGAGATCCGACCGCATACGTGCACTGCGAAACAACTCATTATCCTGTTTTTTTGGTGGTGGGGGATTCAGCTGAACCACCGACGACGCAATCGAGCCATC
This sequence comes from uncultured Planctomycetaceae bacterium, assembly GCA_903871805.1. Taxonomy (GTDB): domain Bacteria; phylum Planctomycetota; class Planctomycetia; order Planctomycetales; family Planctomycetaceae; genus SXXK01. Next base: position 27,810 of record CAIQIE010000143.1, read on the forward strand.
GGGAGCACTCACGTGTACCGAAACGGGCCCCCAATCCAAATCAGAAGTCGTGGCAGCAGGATCCACAGCTGTCACGACAATGGGAATTGTGCTTTGCTTTGGACCAACCACAAATGGGTCCATTTTCAAAGCAGGCGGCAAGCCAGTGACTTCCACCTTCAGCGGACCGTCGTATTGAATTCGCCGAACACTCAACGGCATGGCAACACTTCCACCTCGAGGCACATTCAGGCGATCTGCCGGCAAAGCGGTCAATACGGCCCGACGCCCGCGATACACTCGCAGACTCCATGGCCATTCCGCTCCGCCCCGCCCGGCCAGCTCTGACACTTTCAGAAAAAAGTCTCCAGCTGCGGGAATCTGAAAACTCAGTTCGGCATCGCGAGCCCCAGCGTCGTCAGCTTCGACCAATTTTCCGCCGTCGGCGTTGTAGAGTTCCAGAACCAGGTCGCAGGGACTGGCCACATCGCGGGTTGCAGCGATCAGCAGCAACGGCCCCGCCTCTGTGGCAGTGATACGAAACCAATCCACGTCGCCTTTTTTCTGGAAGACGCCTGACAACGCCCCGGAATCTGCAGCCAGCAACGTCGCTTGCTCCCGCGTATCATTGGGCTCAACCTCAGACAGGACAGAATCCGAAATCAGGACGGCAGAAGCGATACTTCCCGCATTGGCATTCGTGGCACGGAACTTTAGCGGAGCCATCGCTCCCGGGCTGATAACGCCCTCAACCGTCGCGGACTCGCCAATCACAGTCCCAACCGAATCAAACAGCGACACCGGCTGTCCGGCTTTGGCAATCCGTGGAACAACAGCAGTCACCAGCGGCACATCACTCAGTCGCAGATGAAAGAAATGCCTTCCGCCGCCCGAATAACGAATATCACGCACTTCCAGGCGGTATTCGCCAGCAACAAGCGCTGACCAGCTCATCTGTGCATCACCCTCGGCACCTGGCAAATCATCACTGTAGGCAACTTCACGACCATCCGGACCGAACAAACGCAGAACCGGGTCCAGATCTGAACCCAGTCGCCGGGCATACACTTCTGCAGTGATTCGCTGCCCCTCAGACAGTGCAAAGCGGAAACACTTTGACGCCACCGGGTTCAGAAAACTCTGAACGCAGCACGGTAATGTCACCGACTGACCGACGCGCCGATCGTCTGCTTCGGCTGTCATCGCAATCGTCGGCAAATCATCCACAACAACCCACGAAGCCTCAGAGCAACCGTGGTTAGTCACCATTCGAACCGGATGAATCCCCACCACCGCATCAGCAGCGATATCTCCATCCAGCGTTACGGGCTGGTCTTTGCTGGTGTCGCTGCCCTCTTTGACACGCAGAGTCCCTACAGGAGTCCACAGGGCCAGAGCTCCCTGAAGTTGTTTTCCATTGACAATCACTGACGCTCGCTGGCCAGGATGAAACCCCGTACCATCCAAACGGTCAATTGAGGGCTCCTGCGCGCACAACGAACCGCAGAAAGCCGACAGAAACCCGTAGGGTAGCAGGCGGCAGACAATGAAGTGAAACTGAATCTTCAGGAAGGAAACAGCCATTGGGGAAGGTTTTCCGAAGAATGTATGGCTGGGAAGGCGCGTTGGACAAATGACCAGTCTAAGCTGCTGCATACCCCGCGTCAAAGTGAAACTCAGTTTCTTCGGGGGTTACCAATAACCTGCCGAAAAGTTTTGTCATGAACCTTGACAACGGTGTATTCGGACTGTCCAGTCACGGTCCAGGATGTGATACAAGTGTTTTTCCCGGAGTTGCCCCCATGCTCCCTATTCGCCACTACCCGTCTTTTCGTAGCCATTGCCTGACTTTTCTGACCGTTCTTTTCGCTGCTTTCGTTACAGCCCCACCGCAGGCTGAAGCAACGCTGCCTCCGGAAACTCGGAAGGAACTGACAGAGCTCACGAAAGAGCTCAAAGAGGTGCCCGGCCTGATCAAAAAGAAGGAAGTCGAAAAGGCAAAGCAGATCATCAGTACTGCTGACGAACGCGTTAAGGCACTCGAAATTGCCGAAGACGAAAAAGACCGCAGCTGGACCACATTCAAAACAACGCTCGATAAAGCCCGGTACGTCCTTCCAGTCAGCTTCGAATCCGAAGTCGCTGCCATCCTGAAAACCAATTGCCTGCGATGCCATAATGAGGCTCAGGCTTCAGCAAACTTTCGGCTGGATACATACGAAGCCATTGGTAAGGGTGGACGCAGTGGACCGGTCGTGTTCCCCAGAACACCCAATCGCAGCATTCTGGCACTGCGTTTGATTCACCCTGACGAGAAACAGCGGATGCCAAGTGGAGCCGCCAAGCTGAAGGATGAAGAAATCCTGACCATAGTGCGCTGGATTGAACAGGGAGCGCCTTTCGACGGTGAAGAAATGACCGCCCCCATCGGTGACTCCCTGATAGAAAAGAAGCCACCCGTGGAGGTCGTCATGGCCACCGGTAGCGAAACCGTATCTTTCAGGAAAGATATTGCCCCATGGATGGTCAATATCTGCGTGGGCTGTCATTCCGGAAACAATGCACGCGGCAACTATGCACTGACCACCTTTGAGGAACTGTTGCAGGGTGGTCCCACGGGAAACACGATCGTCCCAGGAAATCCCGACGAAAGCTACATCGTGGATCTCGTGCTGCGTCAGAATCCGCTCAAGATGCCAGCCGGACAGGCACAGCTCAAACTGTCTCAGGCCAAAGCCCTGGAAACCTGGATTCGCGAAGGTGCCCACTTCGATGGTGCAGATCCCAAAGCGGCCATTCGCAGCCTTGTACCCACAGATGCCGAACTGGAAGCCGCTCGCCTTGCAGCAATGTCTGATGCCGATTTCGAAAAGCGACGCACCGAACAGGCCGAAACTCTCTGGAAACGAATTTCCCCAAAGACCACCGGCAGCACGTTCACATCGCCCGACTTCTACTTCTACGGAACCGTAGACGAGTCCCGCCTAAAGACACTGGCTGACTCCGCCCAGACACATCTCACCGAGCTCGCTGCCAGATACCCACTCCCGGCAGGACAAAAAGCATTCCGCGGTCGACTCATCGTGTTTGTCACCAAAGATCGCTTCGACTACGAAGAATTCAACACCGTCCTGATGAACAACCGTCGAACCCCAAAGGCTATCTCCGGACACTCAGTGATCAACGCGAATCAGGAAACAGCCTACGTGGCAATGCATGACACGGGTGACACTGCCACGGAGACAACCATGTCCGCCAGCGAATTGCTGAATTCACTCGTTAGCCAGACATACCTCACTCGTGATGGAACAACGCTGCCAGACTGGCTCAAACAGGGATTCGGCACCCTCGAAGCCGGACTTCCCGGAGATTCTGCCTTTCTAAAATCCCTGCCGGCACGCGCCGCAAAATCGATGGCCACCGTGACAGACCCAGCCAAACTCTTCACAGAAGGTACGTTCTCGCCAGGCGAAGTGGGTGATGTCGGCTATCTGCTTGTGAAGTTCCTGATGGCTCAGGGAGGCCCGCAGCGATTTCAGCAGTTTGTAACAATCCTGCGCGAAAACCCAGACCCCGCAAACGCTCTGCAACAGGCATACAGCAGCCCGCCAGCCCAACTGGGGCAACTCTTCCTGCGGTCCGGCATCCGATAGTCGCAGGACGACGACCGATCCTGAACGCGGTACTGGCAAAATCCCGCACCGCGCAGTCGTATCGGAGATTGCCCGGCATCCCTGACGTTTTTACCGGTATTGCTCCCGGGCAATCGACTATCGCCACTCTTGTTCCGCAGTGCAATTGCCCGCAGATCGGGCCCGGGCATCGCTCTTGAAAGCGCAGAAGCCACGCGGCCCGACAGATTCAGTTCCACGGAATTGCCCGCGCCTGTCTCGTCACGGAGTGTCCGTAGGAAACATACCGCCCTTGTCACCACCGGCACCAGGATCTCTGGCTGGTGGAACTCCACCGTCATTCGCTCCGCCCTGTTCATTAAAGAATCGATCATCGGGCGCTTTTTTGAAGTCATCAGCAGGCGGCGCATTCGTGCCGCTTTCAAAAGTCGACGTTCCGTTCAACGGATAACCCGTCGCCCCCGGTTGCTGCGGTACCACAATGGTTCCGGGCTGTCCGTACATTGTCGGAGCACCATACATGCCACGTTGCTGATACGGACCACCCATAGAGGGATAGCACCCACAGAGTCCCAGTGAAAGCATTGTCGCTGTGGTGATGGGGCAGAACCTGAACATCCTGTCGGTTTCCTGCAATGGGACATAAATATTTGAAAAACCTGCGGGAACTACCGTCCCTGCAACGTCGCAGAATCTCGATCTCTTTTCAATTACAAACCTGCACGTCGCCGGGACTTCGGTCTGATCCATCACCAAAATTCTTCGGCATTTTCTGCGACTTGAAACCGCCACGCAGCAGATTATGCCGAAGATTTACTGAATCCCCCAGTTTATGTCCAGACCAATCCTGACATACGTCCAGACCACTCAATTCAGCGACACATGGACGTAGTTCGCCTCGGCACCTGGTGTTTCTTCAAATCATGGGGTTTGCCGTGTTTCCGTTTGTTTCCTGCGGCGACTGAAAGTATCCGAGATTTTATAAGTAAGCAGTCATCATTCCGCGCCCCACAGTGTCGCCCACCGGATGGGGCCAGTTTTTTAAAATTCCGGTGTTGTGAGCAGCCTGCAATGACCTTCAATTCCAGAAACAGTCAGGACCACAAAGACACAGCGAACTCGAATGTCCTCACTTTTGACTGAGGGGAACCACAGGTGCCCGGCACATCTTGTCTGAAGTCAATACAAGAAGTGGTTTGTAACTCATACATTACTCAGCCTGTGTGGCAGGCCGTACGACAATTTCGCCGTAGCGTACTGACCCCGGCAAGATTCTCCGGACGCCCAGCTTCCGTGCGGAATCGCCGACGGAAGTTCCGCACAAGGTCCAGCCAGGATTCTACCGTGCAGTCCAGACGCTCCATGATCGGCTTCAGATCCCCGGAAATCGCTCCCGGCTTGTCACGTCGCAATTGGCGCCCCGTCCAGTCCAGCAACTGCAGGTACTGATCCAGTGACATAAACAGGCAACCCTTATTACTGGCTCGCCTTGTTGTCTGCTTTTCGCGAGCCTTCTTTTGCTTTGCCTCCAGCTCCACAGGTGCCAGCCACCCGGCACGAGGGCCGTGCTCTGTGTTCACCGCCTGCGCTTCGGCCGTGCACTTGGACTGCGCTTCGTGGCGATCCTGGATACGCGCCTGAGCACCAGTGAAATCACTGGTTTCAGGAGCTTCCACGATTCCAGCTCGAATGGGATTCAGGTCCACATACGCCATGCAGGCCGCTATGGCCATTTCATCCAGCAGCGGTTGAGCCTTATATCGCGATTCCCAGAAGTGCCCACGCACTTTGTCTTCCCGGTTCGCTTCCTTCGCAATCGGTTCACACAGACACTTCATAAACCACGACAAATTCGACAGTCGGCGACGCTTTTCCTTCATCCCGTTGGCGCTGTTGTTGATCTTTGCCAATTCTTCCTGGGTGGGTTCCGCCGGTGTTTTGTCTTTGTTTTTTCGCTTCGGAAACAGATTCCACCATCGACGAGCCACGTCGTCGTCGGACCATGGCGTGACCACATCCGGCCGAGTTCTGACCACCACATGCAGATGATTGCTCATCACGGCAAAACCCA
>CAIQIE010000144.1 GCA_903871805.1 uncultured Planctomycetaceae bacterium
ACGAAAGCGGGGGGTGCCTGAAGTCGCTGTGCTAACCGTAAGGAGGCAGGTGCCTAGGGCAAACTTCGTGATTGGGACTAAGTCGTAACAAGGTAGCCGTAGGGGAACCTGCGGCTGGATCACCTCCTTTCTAAGGATTTTTCTATCACGGATTAACGTCTGTTGATAACCACACCACGATTCAGGCCAAAATCTGCTCACAACTCAATCTGTTTATATTAAAAGACGCGGTCAGCTTGCTGGCCGCGTCTTTTTTTTGCGCGCGGTAGTTTTCTGCGGAGTCGCACTATTCTGGCAATGAAGCTGTCGCAGGCGCGTCTTTCTGTGGCCTAAGGATCAATTAGGAAAACTGCCAGTATGCTGCTTCTCCGAACTATAGCCGCCCTCGCTGCCGGTTTTCTGGCAATCGCCACTGGTATGTTCCTTGCCATAGTTGCCATGTGGGCAGGGCTCGGTGCCAAATTTGCTTTCGAGGGCACGGGTTCCAATGCCAGCTCGGGTTGGGCAGCCGGGATGTTGGCCGGGTGTTTTTTGGGCAGTCTGTGTTCAGGCTTTGCTGTTCCGGTAATGTTTCGTCGCGAACCGCGTTGGGGCGTGTTGGTGACTATGTCTGTCGCAGTTCTCTTTACGGCAGTAGTGATCGGACTGAGAATTTCTCAGTCGCCGCGGCCGTTGCCTGATGGAAAAACATCGAGCAGCCTCAGTTTTGCAGAGGCGGGTGAATTCGCAGTGTCTCCTCTTTGGTATTTCGCGGCGTTAGGGCCCGTGAATTTGGTGGGGGCGGCATGCGGCCGAAAAATTCTTCGACCTCGCCAGAATCCTCACACCTCGTTATAGGTCACTGCTGGAGTGCGGAGATTTCCCGGTCCGCGGACATAATGGCCTGGTGGGCTGTGATCCCGTCGGGGGCGTGCCGCAATTCTTCGAGGAAGTCCGTTTTCTGCAGGATTCTTCCCAGTCGCGCGAGTATTTGCAGGTGAGTTCTGGAGTCTCGGGCCAGTACCAGAAAGAAGAGATCCGTTGTGGATCGACGCGGCCCGCCGAATTGAACTCCCGATAATGTTTTTCCAAACGCAATGACGGATTGTCCCAGCGAATCTGGAAGCGGATTCCGCGGATGTGGGATTGCCACTCCGTTTTCGAACGCGGTGGACATCACCTCTTCTCGTTCTCGGATGGCTTTCAGGAGTGCGGTTGGGTCCCAGAGTTGCCATGTTCTGCCGGCAACTTCAACGAGTTCCTGAAGCACCGATGGTTTTGTGCCAGCATCGAGAGGAACCTGACAGGTTTCCGGCAGAAGCAATGTTTGAAGTGGGGAGGTTTTTTCGAGTTCTTCGGAATTCTGGGAGGACTCCAGCTGTGCTAGTTCCTGATCGTCAAAGGATCTGAGGTCCTGTTCGAGCCAATGGGTGAATTCGGTTTCGTTGAATCTCCATTCCCCCGCGATTCGTCGTCCGGGGATAATTCCGCGTTGAACCTGTTTTTCGACGACTCTTCGATCTCGGCCCAAACGCTGGACAAGATCGTCAAGGGTGAGGAATTCTCTCGACATGGAGGAATGGTCCTTTTTGCCTGGTGGGTCAGTGGGCGAGTGGCATCGGTTGAACGAGAGAACATCCGCGTTCACACAATATTTGGTGATCTTCCCGTGATTGTCATCTGGAATTGGCACAGGGCTGCGGCAATATTTCGGATGACGGGCTATTCCTGTCAGGAACTTCGGAGAGTTGAGTTGCGGGGAATGGTGCTTTGAATGCGTGTTTAGCCGTCGTTCACGGAGAGAGTTTTTCTGGAGAGCGGGTTTTGGTCTGCTGACGGGAACCGGACCTGGGTTTGCACTACTTTGGGAGAAGGCTAGTTGGGTTCGGCGCCAAAATCTTTGTCATGGCAAAGCGACTCTGATAGGATCTTCGGGAGTGCCTTTGGACTGCTGAAAGTGAGCCTGATTTTTGTGTATGGTGCCTTGAGCGGTACACAAAGCAAAGGCATCTCCGGGATTTCGGTTGTTTTTTTTAGTCAAGTCGATGCTCAATGGTTGGAGTTCAGAGGCTGACTCCATGAGATGCAGTCAGTGTCGGAGATCGTGTGGGCTCGGGATGGGATTCCCTGAGTATCAAAGACCGCAGGTTTTATCGGGCACATCAATTAACGCATGGTAAATTTCGCGGGTGCGCTCCTAAATGCAGGTGGGAGATGGCGGAATGGCAAAGTCAGAATCGGATGACGAACTGCTCGTTCTGGCGTCGCAGGGCAATCAAACGGCGCTTGCCGCGTTGTTTTCTCAACACCGTGATCGTCTTTGGAGAATGGTGACATTTCGCATGGATCCACGTCTGTACGGTCGGGTGGACGCTGATGACGTTCTTCAGGAAGCGTGGTTGTCGGCTGTTCAGCGTCTTGACAGTTTTTTGATAGACGCATCCCGATCACTTTTTGTCTGGTTTCGCCTGATTACGTGTCAGACGCTGGTGGATATTCACCGGCGTCATTTGGGGACACAAAAACGCAACGCCGGTCAGGAGTTTTCGATTGATCAGGGTTGGGCGGCTTCGTCGACATCATCATCGCTTTCGTTCCATCTTATGGACCATTTGACGACCCCCAGTGAAGCGGCGCTGCGGCAGGAGATGACCCAGAAACTGCACTCAGTTCTGAATGACATGCGGGATCTGGATCGAGAGGTGCTTGCATTGAGGCATTTCGAGCAGTTGACGAATCGAGAATCTGCGCAGGTGCTGGGGATTTCGGAGCAGGCGGCAAGTGATCGGTACGTGCGTGCCCTTGCGAAACTACGGGGCATGATGCAACCGAATCCTGGACAGATTTAGGAAATCCCTGCGCGATCAACTCAGTAGGGAAGAGCGATAGCCTGGATGGCTGTTGTCGAAGAGTTCCGGCAGCCAGCGGGCTCCCAATCCGGGGCGCACTGGCAGGGGAAGTGTGCCTTGACTAACCTGAATGGTCTCGTCGATGAGCAGTGGATAGAGTGTGGCGAGGTGAGCGCGGACCGTTTCCTGAAACGCTACGCCTGAGTTTGAGGCCGCGATTTGCATACCGGCCAGCAGAGTGAATGGTCCTGTGCAGTCATGCATGAGTGAGGGAACGTTGTAGAGTTGAGCAAGTTCTGCAATGCGACGGCTGGCAGAGATACCTCCGACCCATGTTGGGTCGATCATGACAAAGTCTGCGGCATTGGCCTCGAGAGTCTGGCGGTAGTTGTCGACGGAGACAAGCATTTCGCTGACGGCGATGGGAACTGAGATTTTAGCACGGAAGGCAGCCATCGCGTGGACGGAGTCGGGTCTGAGGATATCTTCCAGCCAGAGGGGCTTGACTGAAGTCATTGCATGGGCAATTCTTTCGGCGGCGGCGAACGAGAAGAAGCCATGTCCATCCAGCATCAGTTCAATTTTGTCGCCGACGCGAGTACGGATACGTTCGAAAGGATCAAGGCCTTCACGGATATCGGCATGTGAAACGAATTGTCCACCTGATCGGCGATAGACGGCATCGAACGACCATAGTTTCATTCCTTTGTATCCGAGAGCCACCAGTTCCTCTGCGAGTTCTTCCGGGGTATGGATACTGGCCCAGTTGTCCTCGAGTAGACCGGGTTGCCCGGGGTCACCGTGTCCCGGCCATCCTGAGGCAGAGGGCGTTCGGCGATTGGATCTTCCATAGGCTGGTCCGCCGCTGCTGTTGTAAACCGGAATGACGCTGCGAACTGGTCCGCCGAGCAATCTCCATACGGGAACATTGAGCAGTTGTCCGGAGATATCCCAGAGCGCGAGATCGACGGCAGAGAGTGCGCGAAGTTCGGCACCTGTCCCGCCGAACGCGGTCATTCGTTCGTAGAGAAACCGCCAGTGACTTTCGATTGCCGTGACATCGCTGCCCAGTAATCGTGGGGCAAAGAAGTCGTGAATGACGGCCGCAGCGGCTGTTGGGATATAGTACGTTTCTCCATGTCCAATTACTGGAACTCCGCCGACAGAACCCGCATCGGTATGGATTCGCAGTGTCATCAGCCCCGGCATGATGTCATGTGGAATGAGGGTTTCAATCTGTACAATGCGTGGTCCCCGCTGAAAAGCATGTTCCTGTGTGGGGCCCGATGCACGCTGCAGAAATGGGTGTGAAGGATCTACGGACATGGAGGCTGTTCCTTCCGGAAACTGTGCGAAAAAGTAGGTTACGCGGGCTCCTGGAGCAGTTCCTGCAGTTCAGAAGTTACTCCGGTCTTTGTGCTGTTGACCTATCGTGAGTGCGTTCGCGAACGCTGAATGCCTCATTGGGCTTTGCCATGCAGGCTACAATCAGTTCTGCAAGTAATCCCAGAGAAAGAATCTGGCCACCCAGCAAAACTGAAGCGATGGAATACGCCAGCAGAGGTCGATTGCCAATGCTGTGCAGGGGCACTGCACCGATTCTCATCAGAATCCAGAGACTGCTGAGGTACACGAGACCTGCCAGCCCGGCAAAAAACAGCGTCATTCCGATTCCACCAAGTGCATGGAGTGGGCGACGCCCAAAGCTGGTCAGAAACTTGACAGTACACAGATCCAGAAGTCCACGGAGAAACCGACGAATACCATATTTTGAATGACCGTGCCGTCTGGGGCGATGATTGACGGGAACTTCCGTAACTCGAAATCCGCGGGCTTCCGCAAGGACAGGAATGAACCGATGCAGTTCTCCGTAAATCTGAATTTCTGCGGCGACTTCAGCACGAAAAAGTTTCAGGCCACAGTTGTGGTCATGCAGTCGGACACCGGTGAGCGTGCCGACCATCCAGTTAAAGACCCTGCTTGGATACACTTTGTGCCATGGGTCGAGTCGACGTTGTTTCCATCCATTCACGACGTCATAGCCGTCGTCCAGCTTTTGGAGCATTATGCCAAATTCTGCTGGATCATCCTGCAGGTCGGCATCCAGCATCAGCATCACGTCGCCTGTAGCGTCTTTCATACCGGCTGTGAGTGCAGCAGCTTTTCCAAAGTTTCTTCTAAGTCGGATGCCCGAGATGCAGGGAAACTGTTCGGAAAGAGACTGTATCACGTTCCATGACGCATCCGTGGAACCGTCATCGATCATAATGATCTGAAACCGCTCAGCAACAGAGCCAATCCCGGCGATCAGTTCGTCTGCCAGTTGTTGCAGGCTTGCCTGTTCGTTGAACACCGGGACGATTACAGAAACGTGAGGAGGGCCTATCCGGGGAACTGAATGTTTTAGTGATTCCGTCATTATCAGGATACCGTCTTTCGCTCCCTTGAGCCGCCAGGATCCGGGGATGTATTCGTGGGCACAATGATCGCGCGATCTCTGAGTGCTTCGGCAGAGATCAGGTTGACAAGTTCCTGACCAAGTCCGTCCATTTCGGTGACGATTGAATCCACTCTGCCGGCCAGATACAGATATGCTGCCATCGCAGGAATTGCAATCAACAGACCGACTGCGGTTGTCAGCAGTGCGAGTGCAATTCCATTGGCGAGAGTTTCCGTCTGTCCCATCGCACCGGCCGTTGCAATATCATTAAATGAGCGAATCATTCCGACGACGGTTCCAAGCAGGCCAATCAGCGGGCTGAGCGTTGAGACGCCGTTTAGAACCCGAAGTCCTTTTCTCAACTGGCTGACCTGTCGTTCTCCCCCGTCCAGAACTGCCTGTTCCACTTCAACACTGGGGCGTCCCCATTTTCGAACGCCATGCATGAAGACGTCGGCCATGGGGCTTTCGTTTTGCTGGCAGATGGAAATCGCCTCTGCCCGGTCCATTCTTCCCGCTCGCAGATGCATCAGAAAACGATCCACGAAGGCCCTGGGAATAACGCGGCGTCGCCGCAGCATGACAAGTCTTTCGATAACGGACCAGACTCCAATGACAGAGGCCAGGATAAATGCCGCAGTAAAAGGGCGTCCCATGGCGTTGGCGATTCCCAGAGGATCTGTCGGAATTCCTCCTGGTTTCTCTGTCGCGTCTGAGTCCGTTGGCTGCAGCCTGGGATTTGCGGTGGGATTGTTTGCCGGCGATCCATCCTGAGCCAGAGCCTGGCATGTAATCAGTATAGCGACGACGATAACGGACATCAGGGCGGGTCGCAGAAGGGTAGCGTTTGAGTATTGTGATTTCATGGGCTGTCTGCGATCCATCGAAACAGTTCCGGATCTTCCGGATGCGGGGCAGGGATTTAGAGACAATGCCGGAGTTCCGGCCTGCCAGGGGTTGGTGTGTCACGGATTGTGGCACGTTAGCTGTTTCGAGAAAAGGCGATTCAGAAAAGAGCTGTTTCTGTCAGGGATTTCGTGTTTTCTGAGACGCTGAGGATACTTCGGCGGCGCGGGGTACCACCACTGGGATGTACTGAGGAAGGTGGTACGGCTCGCCGATAAGATGAGTCTGCATGGAAGCGAATCGCACTGCTGCACTGGCTGTCTCAGTGTGGCCAGGGCCGCTTTTCTGCGAAGGGGTTATCTCAATCCTGTCCGGGCACATCGACATTCAGTTTTTTCAGTTCATCCGTTGCCTGAGATGCCAGAGGGGAGTTTGGGAAGGCGGTCAGAAGTTCTCGGAAATCTCTGATAGCAGATTCTGTTTTCTTCAGTCGCACTTCACATGCGGCTGCCTGAAACAGGGCCTGAGCGCGGAGTTCGTCGTGTTGGTGATTAAGATAAACACGGAAGTACTCTTTAATAGCTTCCTCCAGTTGATTCTGAAGTACGTACGTATCAGCAATCAGTGCCTGACATCGTGCCGCAGTAATTGTACCCTTGGCGTTGGTGTCGGTTGTTACGCGACGCAGGTAGTCTCTGGACTTATCAAAATCCGGCGAAGGCTGTTGTTTCCAGCGTCTTCCCTGAACATCCATCAACTGAAACAGGAAGGCGGAGTTGGGATTTCTGGTCTGCAATTCCTTTTGCAGCACATCGATTTGTTCATAGTCTGTTTCGGCAAGCGATGTTTCGGCCAGAACCACCCACAGTCGATCGGTCCATTTCTCATCAGGGACCTTCCCACTGAGGACGTCTTCTTTAAGCTGCAGCAGGGTTTTTCGGGCGGCGGCAGGATCTTTTGACTGAAGCTGAGCGTCGCCAAGGAACAGCCGAATCTGTGGAGCCAGCGGGCTTTCCGGCCACCCGTTAAGGAACTGTTCGGCAGCTTCCTTCATGGATGTCCAGTTGTCCAGAGCGGCCTGGATTTCGACGACATGGAAGAGTGCTCGTTCCTTTTCCTGAAGGCCATAGCGGTTATCGGCGACAATCGCCTGCATTTCGGTCAGTGCGGTACTGAGCGTACCTGCCTGCAGCGTACTTTCTGCGAGGGACAGTCGTGCCTGTCCGGCGAATGGGCTATCCGGAAACTTCTCCAGCAGCCTTTTGTAGAGAGCGTCTGACTGGTCATACTGTTCGGCAGAAGCGTACATCCACGCCCATTCGTCCAGAACTCTGTCGGCTTCCTCGGCATTGGGGAACCGAGCCAGCAGAGCATCCCTGACAGAGGCAGACTGTTCGAATTTGCGGACTGCTTCCAGTGATCTGGCAGCCTGCTGTCCGGAATCGAACACATAGACCAGGGGCGGCCTTTTTTCTTCACCTCGAGCGGGCACAGGCAGATCTCGGGAGAGTTGCTCCCACGCCGCAAGCCATGTGGCTGAGGTTCTATCCGGGTCTGCCTGTTCTTCGACGCAGCGAGCCATCATGAAGACGTTCTGAGCGTGATCTTCAGAGGACGGATACTCTTTTGTGAGCAGTGCAAAGGCCTGCTCGGCATCAGCAAATTTTCCCGATTTGAATTGACTCCATGCCACTCCGGCTCGTCCTGCTTCGCAGATTGCGGGATCTGCAGTGCGGGCGGCGGCGAGTGCGAAGAAGGGTTCAGCCTGTCCCGGTTCTTCAGTCTTCAGTGCCATTTCCGCAGAGGTCAGCACGGCCTTCCATACCTGGGGCATTTCAGGAAGATTTGTGGAAAGATCTGTCAGGGCTGCAAGAGCATCGGGATACATTTTCAGACCAGTCAGGGCGATAGCGCGAGTCGCATTGACTTCTGCTCGCTGTTTTTTGTCTGTGGAAGCCTGCAGAAAAACATTCGCAAATCCGATGCCTGATGAGTAGTCCGGGAGTTCCAGGCTGGCAACGGCACCGAGAGCAAAAGCTGCGGTGAAGTCGCCGAGGCGATCTGGCGGTGTGTTCTGCAGGAGCAATTGGCACTGCTGGACAACATTCCCGTACTGCTGACCTTCGTAACAGGCTCTTACAAGGTAATAGCGTGCGAGAGAGATAAGTGCCGGGTTTTCCTGTTCGCTAAGTTTAGTGACGGCATCCAGTATCTGAATTGCGTTGGCGACATCGGGTTTTGCCAGCTGGATTCTGCCGAGCAAAATGCGGGCGCGAGTCTCGCCTGAAGCTTTTGGGCTGTCTGCCGTTAGTCGTGTCCAGAGGCGTTGAGCGGCTTCTGTTTCTCCTGATTCAAGGCTGAGTTCTGCGGCGTTGAAGAGGCATGCAGGAACTCGCGAATCAGCGGGCCAGCGATCTGCGATGTCCACGTAAAGCTGAACGGCCGTTTTCTTTTCTCCGGCAGACTGCTCCAACTGGGCTCGCTGAAATGAGATTTCGGTTGCCAGTGTTGTTTTTCCGGCAGCGATCAGTGCCTGATCAAACGCCGTGCGGGCTTCCGGCAACTTCTTTTGTTCCGTGAACACCATGGCCGTCAGATACCTGGCCTGAGGTGTTGAGGGAGTGTTGTCGGGAACGCCCTGCAGTCGTTGCAGGGCTTTGTCAAAATCCTTCAGCTGAAACAGTGCCATTCCAGAGCCCAGTAAGGCTCCGGAATTTTCCGCAGACTGGGGCGAGTCGGCGAGAGCTGATTCCCATGCGTCGGCGGACTGCTGAAAGTTTCGCCGTACGTATTCGAGTGCTCCGATACGACCGAAGGCACGCGAGCGGAGGGGAGAGTTTTCGATAGTGCCGACACTGCGGTATTGTTCAAGGGCTGCCTCGGGTTGATTCAGGCCCTCAAGAACGCGTCCGAGGCTGAGTCCGGCTTCGGGGGCAACGGGTGAGCCCGGTTTTCCGGGGACGAGGGGTGTCAGGAGAGCCTGCGCTTTTTCGAACTGGTTGAGTGCCAGCCAGGAATTTCCCAACAGGAGGCTGGCCCAGTCACTGAGCGAATGCTGTGGATATCGCTTCAGGAAGTCGCTGAGCTGGTCGGTAGCTGCGAGATAATCCCGGAGATAGTAACTACACTCACCGAGCCGATATCTGGCCTCTGCTGAATAACGACCGTCGGGGTCTGCCTTCAGGAATTCGTCAAAGTGTTTTCTGGCTGACTCGTACTGCTCAAGCGAATTCTGTGAGAGAGCCAGATACAGCTTTGCCAGATTGCATCTGGAATCCTTCGGATAGTCTGTCAGAAATTTTGAAAAGGTCTCTGCCGAAGCGTCATAGCGCCGAGTTCGGTACAGGTTTACGCCCAGATTGAAGTCATCAGTGGGGTCATCACCTGCAGACACTGCTGGAACGAGTGTCAGGAGGCAGCAAATCAGCAGCAGGTATCGCACCGTGCCCGACATTCTGATGGGTCCTGTTGATTTTTCTGAAAAACAAACCGAGCGACACGATATTGGAGCACCAGGGACAGTTGTTTCTGAATGTGGCAGGAAGACGTGAGAATTGTCTGGTGTATGCTGCGCTGGCGATGAGGAGACCGCTGTAGTTTACCGACGTTCGGGTCAATTCCTACGCGTGTAAGTCCGGAAAATCTCTGATAAATCCCGGAGAATTTCAGGAATCCCGGCAATCTGCTGCAGTTTCATAGCAGTCTGCTGAAATTCGATAGTCATCCCCGCGCAGGTGGGGATCCATGAGCGGTGTTGTCGACAATCACTCGATTCCTGCCTGTGCGGGAATGACATGCCTGGGGCTGTCAGAATCGGCTGGAGTTCTTCACCCGGCTGCCAGGGGACGCTGGAATTCAGGGCAGGCCGCATGATTCAAAGGGAGCCCGTTGATCGAATGTCCTGCTGAAGTCGGGGTATTGAGATGTGCCGGATTGGTTGATCGAGACATCCAATTGGGCCGTTCATCATCAAACTGCTGACGATTGCCCGTGGGGAGAACCTGATTCGGGAAGAAGTCAGCGACTGACAAATGCTTTCCGGACAACTCATCTTTTCCACATGGAATTTGACGATGGAATCCCTGGTACGGTATCCTAAAGTCTTGTCAGAATTGCAATGTCCTCGTGTTGATGTCCAGTCCCGCCTTTTAAAATTGCCTTCCCGGTACCTTCCCTGTAGTTATCGAGGTGCACCATGTTGCGCATTGATTGTGGCCCGTCTTCCCGATACTGCGACGGTTATTCACGACGGAGTTTTGTTCAGATCGGTGCGGCTGGGGCATTTTCAGCCGGGCTACCCGGATTCCTGGCAGCACGTGCATCCGCAACCGAACAGCAACCAAATCGGGGAGATACGTCGGTCATTCTGCTCTGGCTGGACGGCGGTCCCGGCCACATGGACACTTACGACATGAAGCCGGAAGCACCGTCGGAATATCGGGGAATCTGGAAGCCAGTCTCAACGAATGTGCCGGGCATGGAAGTGACCGAATTATTTCCGTTGCAGGCGAAGATTGCGGACAGGTTTTCAGTGGTCAGGTCGCTGCATCACGACAGTGGTGATCACTTTACCGGCGGACATTGGATGCTGACGGGGCGTGGTGAAGGTGTCAGTGGGGCAAACACGAAAGGCAAATATCCCTTCATCGGGTCGGTAGCGACAAAACTGACGGGCGCACGGAGTCCGGGAATGCCGGCGAATGTGGCGATACCCTATGGAATGAGTATTGGCCTGCGTCCCGGTTATTTTGGTGGTCACTATCTGGGGATTCATCACAATCCGTTTGAGACCGACGGGGATCCTAATGCGGACAACTTTCAGGTGCGAAACATTGGCCTCGCTCAGGACCTGACTGTGGATCGGCTGAATCATCGTCGTACCCTGCTGTCCAGTTTTGATCGCATGAAGCGTGCAGCGGATACGTCGGGTGCATTCGAGTCTCTGGATCGATTTGATCGAACGGCCTTCGAAATGGTGACCGGCACGAAAACTCGTGAAGCCTTCGATCTGACGCAGGAATCGCAGGAGATTCGTGAACGATACGGTCGGAATTCGTGGGGGCAGAGTACGTTGCTGGCACGCCGTTTGGTTGAGGCCGGTGCGACGTTTGTGACCTGTCACTTTGGTGGCTGGGACCATCACTGGGATTTGAAGACCGGAATGGAGAACTATCTTCCGAAGATTGACCAGCTGGTGTACGGACTGCTGACAGATCTTGGTGATCGCGGAATTCTTGATCGCACGCTGGTGGTACTTTGCGGCGAGTTCAGCAGGACTCCAAGAATGAACGATGGAGGTAATGGCGGTCCGCCGTTGAGCAAAGGGACACCAGGGCGGGATCACTGGGGCAGTGCGATGTCCTGTTTTCTGGCTGGAGGCGGAGTTAAGGGGGGGCGATTGATTGGTTCAACCGACCGTCTGGGCGAGGCCCCGAAAGAGCGGCCGCTGCGGCCGGGCGACATTCATCATACGATCTTCCGCGTGCTGGGAATTGATCCCGCGGCCCAATTCCCGGATCACTCCGGACGTCCCATCGTTGCGATTGACCATGGAGCAGTGATTGAGGACTTATTCTGAGTGCTGCGGGGGCCGGTAGACTGAAAATTTCCGCCCCTGTACCTCGCGGATGCCGTCTCCGTTGCCAGAGACGCGCCCGCATCCTTCCTCAAAGTTGTTCAATAACGTCACCTTGCCAGCTCGGATCCGGGTGACGCCACCGTGTTGCCTGCACCAGGAAAGACCGAGCAAGCGCCGGGATCGCTCTGAAGTCTCAGCGAAGTTTCGGCACTGCGATTATCTCAGGTGTTCCATCAAAAACCCAGGAGTCCGTCGGAATCTGACCCTTTTGAGTGATGCGCGGGATCGTGAAGGATTCGCCAACAAGAACATCTTCACCTGTGCGGGGATTGCGGGTGGACTTCCCGCCGAACTGCGAGACAAGAGATCTGATACGCGGATCATCCTTGCTGTCGAAGGATCCGACAGTCACCACGGATTTGTAGCGATCATGGAAGACCCATGCTTCGAAGTCGGCATCGTAGCCGTACTTTGTGGCTGTGCGCATTTTTTCCGTCAGCGACATGGCTCGCTCGGCACATTCATCGAGGCTTTTTCCAAAGTGTCGTTCGAAGAATCCGAGGGCACGCGACGAATCCGTACCGTTGACCTGAACAACGCTTCCGCCGTGAAATGTGGCGACGACAAGGGAAAATTTCTGCTTGTTCTGCAGAAGTGAGTACTTCTGGCCGGCATTGAGATCTGTGATAACCGAGTCTTTCTCCTGGTCACGGATTTCTCCGTCGAACAGTGGATTTGCAGTCATAAAGGCGCGGCTGAGTGGCGACGGTCGACCGGGCGTTTTTGGCAGGATGCCTCCGTTTTTAGGGTCCGCAAGGAATGCTGGCTTGAAGCGAGTCTTGATGTACTGCAGAACGCGTTTTGCTTCCGGGTCGTTATTTGCCGGAAAGTTGCCGGCCAGGACAGAGATGTAGCCATGCTGAGCCACATACCGGCGGGAACTGTTCTGCTGCGGGGATGAAATCTGTTCCATCTTCTCGTCGATGGAATATGTGTAGGCCGGAATTCCCTGTTTTCGAAGTTCGTAAACAAGGGCATCAGCCGCTTCGGAAGCCGTCAGGCCTTCGCTTGTTCTGCGGTCTTTATCAACATCGCGAATGGCTGCCACCATGACCATCCATGGGCCATGTTTTTTTGTCAGCGAATACTTCTTTCCTTTGACTGCTTCGACGTCACCGAAGGCGGCAGTTGAGATGACCAGCACCATTGTGATAGTGGTGATCAGAGTCTGAAAGAATTTCATGTCACGGTCCTCTGGCGATGAAAGATCCAAAGCAGTGGTCAGCCCCCGAAGAAGTGAGCCTGTCAGGGAGGGACACTGCCGATCTGCGGCACGATGCCGGCGGCAGTATGAGCGCGCGGTGCGTTTTCGATTCAGGCTTTTTCCCGAAAACCCGGCAAATGACGGATCCTCAACGTTCCGGAGCCGCGGAACTTCGGCATGAATTGCTGATGGCCGGTAAAACTGTCCAAAAATGCAGATGTCGTTGCTCACAGGGACCCCGATTGAGTGCAGGTTCAGGGCCTGAAAATCGTGGATTTGGGCATCGAACAGGATGGGCAGGGAAGAAGACCTTGCGGCTGGAAACTTCGGAACTGCAGAAGGGCGGGCGCTTGATCATTGCCCCGGTATTGGGGAGGATTACGAACAGATGCAGGCAGGGCTGATTCGGAAAAAGTGAGGGTATGCCGGGATGCAACGATCTGCGACGGACTCGTCAATGATCAGTCACTGGTGCTGCCGACACTGCAATTGTTGCGGAAAAGTGGGTTCAGACTGCTGCTGATGACCTTTCGAGCGGGATTTTTCCCGGTTGTCAGCCGGGCTGGCAACAAAATCTATCGTTTCATGCGGGCGGTGACCCAAAACAGGTCAGGGCAGAAACCTGGCCAGGAGGATCTTTCGTGTTACAGATATTCCGGCGTCTTTATGTGCTGCCTGCGGTGTTATTGCCGTTGTTCTGTTTCGCTATCGCTGCTGATGGCCCATTCGAAGGGACGCAGCCAGTCCCGGCGGATTATCAGGAGGGATTTTCCCGAGTTACCGAGCAGGAGTCGCGGGAGCTGCTGGCAAAGCTGGTGGAAGGGGAAATGTCCGGACGTGGAACCGGGCAGGAAGGATATCTTCATGCGGCTCGCTGGTTTGCCGGTCAGCTGGAGGCCTGTGGATTTAAGCCGGCGGGTGACAATGGCACGTGGTTTCAGAACATGCCTTTTATCCGCATGAACACTGTTCCTGATCAGTGTGCATTTCGGGTGGGAGAAACAGCCGGTGTGACGGGCGAACATCTGGGGATCAGCACCTGGAGTGGTGCTTTTACCGAGTCATTGCCGGTCTCCTTCGTAGTGCTGGGCGAGAAGTCTCCGGAGATTGCTGAGGGAGCCTTTTCCGGACGTCTGCTTGTCGTGCAGGGGCGGGGTCGCCTGACACCGGAAAACGAGTGGATTCTTCGTGGAAAACCGGCCTGTATGCTGCTTGTGCAGCAGGAGGCCCGGGTTCGAAATGAAACGGTGAACCAGAATGAGACGGCTCCGAGTGCCTTTCCTTCAGCGACTGTCGTACGCAGTGCAGCGAATGCTCTCGCGGGGTTATGCGGAGTTTCTCCGACGATTTTTCCAGAGGGTGATGCGGCGGAGAGTCTGATCGTTTCCTCAACACAACCGGTGAATTGTCAACTGACACTGGAGCGCGAGCCGATTGATGTTCCCAACGTCGTTGGCTGGTATCCCGGATCCGACGAGACCGTGCGAAACGAACATATCTGCATCGGAGCTCACCTGGATCATCTGGGGGCACAGCGTGGAGAGGTGTATCCCGGTGCGGATGACAATGGGTCAGGTTCGGCAGCCATTCTTCAGATAGCGCAGGCCATTCATGCAAATCCGTTGAAACCCCGTCGAAGCGTCCTGATGATGGCGTTCTGCGCTGAAGAACGTGGTTTACTTGGTTCGAAGTTTTATGCCAATAATCCATTGAAGCCCCTGGATGACATGATCTGCATGTTGAACATTGACATGATCGGACGTGATGAAGAGAAGGAAAATGAGCCGGCGTCCGAAAATCGCAACTCAATCCATCTGGTTGGCAGCCAGCTGGAATCCACGGCACTGCACAAGCTGATCGAAGCGGCCAACCAGCATGTTGGATTTGTGTTTGAGTACGACGAGGAAACGACGGTTGCGTATCGCAGTGATCAGGCTTCATTCGCAGAAAAGGGGATCCCGGTTTCGTTTCTGTTTGGCGGGTTTAATCCGTTCTATCACAAGACAACGGATACGCTCGAGGGAATCAATTTTTCCAAGATCGCCAATGCGGCCCGGCTGAACTACCTGGTGCTGATGATGGCCTCGGAGCATGGCAGATTTGAAAAGGATGTAAAGAAAGAGGCACCGAAGCCCTGATGTATCCGAGTTTCGGTGCAGATTGAAATATTCACAGAGGGGCAGGCGGAATGTCGTTTCCCAGGGTATCGTCGCTGAAAACTGCCGAGTTGTTTCGGCGGCGTCTGGATGAACTTGGTCTGAACCTGCCGTTTGACGAAATTGTTCTTTCAGGGGCTGAGGCACCATTGTCACAGCCCCTGAAGTCCGTCTGCGGAAACATCGGAAATCGATGGTGCATTCTGCCGATGGAGGGGTGGGATGGCACTAACGATGGTCGTCCCACCGATCTAACTCGGCGACGCTGGCGGAATTTCGGGTTGAGCGGTGCAAAGCTGATGTGGGGCTGCGAGGCGGTTGCTGTTCGCTTTGACGGGCGAGCCAATCCTTCGCAATTGGTGATCCAGGAGCAGACGCTGGGAGATCTTGTCGAACTTCGGGAGATTCTGGAGACAACACATCGGCAGACCTTTGGGACGACGGATGATCTGCTGGTGGGTTTGCAGCTGACGCATTCCGGACGGTTTGCGAGACCGAATGACAAGCGGCGTATGGAACCGGCAATTGCGTATCGGCATCCGGTGCTGGATGGCCGTTTCGGGGTGAATTCGGACGACAGTCTGTTAAGCGATGAGGCTTTGCAGGGTTTGATCGAGGATTTTGTGCGGGCGGCAAAGAATGCCCAGCGAGCAGGTTTTCGATGGGTGGATATTAAACACTGCCACGGATATCTGGGGCACGAGCTGCTGTCGGCCTACGACCGTCCCGGAGATTTCGGCGGAAGTTTTGAAAATCGTACCCGGTTTCTGCGGAATATCGTTGCAGGGATCAGGGCAGAGGCTCCGGGGCTGGGAATTGGTGTTCGGCTCAGCGTTTTCGACTTTGTCCCATTTCAGCCAGGACCGGGACAGGAACGCAGGGGAGTACCGTCTCTGACAGGCCGGTATTCGCGGGCCTTTGGCGGGGATGGTACAGGGCTGGGAATCGATTTGACGGAACCGATACGATTTCTGCAGCTGCTGGAACAGTTGGGGATTGATCTGTTGTCTTCGACCTGCGGCAGTCCGTATTACAATCCGCACATACAGCGGCCGGCCTTGTTTCCTCCCTCCGATGGTTATCAGCCACCGGAAGATCCTCTGGTCGGAGTTGTTCGTCAGATTCAGGCCACTGCGGCACTGAAGAGTCGGTGTCCGGGGCTGATTATCGTTGGTTCAGGGTACTCGTATCTTCAGGAATGGCTTCCTGCGGTTGGCCAGGCTATTGTGCGACAGGGGATGGCAGATGTCATTGGTCTGGGCCGAATGGTATTGTCGTATCCGGAATTACCCGCGGACAGTCTGGCTGGTGTTGAGTTGCGTCGAAAGAAGATCTGTCGCACATTCAGCGACTGCACAACGGCGCCTCGAAATGGCATGGTTTCTGGTTGTTTTCCTCTGGATCCGTTCTATCGGGAGCGACCGGAGCGACAGTTACTGCAGGCAATGAAATCTGCCGCGGATGGCGGCGTATGAATTGAGTTCCGGTGTCTTCCCGGAACTTTTTGCGTGGATACTGATTGGTGGCACACTGTAACAGTCCGCTGCATAACGCGGTAAGTCGCCTGCGGTCATCGTTCCAGGGTCTTTGTGGAGTAGCGGCATGACGGGGCGAGACGCAGAATTGATTGATCGAATTCAGGCGAGGTTTGGTACGGCACTGATGGTAATGGCATCCGTGTTTGCGGTGCTGATTTTCTGTGATCGCACCGGTGCTGCGATGCCGAACATGCCTGCCATCTGGTATTCCAGTCGCGGTGTTCATCTGGTTGTCTGTGGCGGCCTTTTTCTGATGGCAGCGATACTGCTGCAGTCACCTGTTCCCGCGAAGCAGTCGGAACTTCACGGGCGTCCGTTGTTTCGGTCCTGCCGCCTGTTTACGCGCCATGACTGCCATCTTTGTGATCGTGCGATGGAAGTACTACTACATTTTCAGGATGCTCTTCCGACGATTGAAGTCATTGACATTGACGACGATCCTCAGCTCGTACGTCAGTTTGGAGAATCGATTCCTGTTGTAGAGATCGACGGTCGGGTGCGGTTTCGTGGAGCGGTTAACCCGGCGTTACTTTGCCGACTGATTGATGCCGCTGAACTTCAGAGTCGAAGGCACTGCGAGGATTTCTCGGAGTAGGAGCAGTGTGGCGGCCCGTCTTCCAGGTTGTGTTGACCAAATCCCATGGCCTGGTTGATTTCCTGCGTACCGGAGAGTTATTCCTTCGCTGGTACATCGCTTGCGGGGGCGTTTCCGGCATCAGGCTGTTCGCGCGGCCCTGCGTCGCTGCCTGGTGCGGGTGGCGCTGGGCGTTTCCATGTTCCATCAAGCATCTGCTGGACGGTTGTCTGCAGTTCTTCTGCAGATCCGGGGCGATATCCCACGTGGACATCTTCCACCAGATTTCCGGGGCTGATAACCACCGTATGAGGAATACCGGATACGCGAAATTGCTCGCCCACGCTGCCCGTTCTGTCGAGCGCTACGAGGGGAGTCAATTTCTTTTCGGCCAGAAAGGCACGGATCTGATCGGCTGATTCCTGCTGATTTACAGCGACGAATATCACTTTTTCTGTATCAAATTTGCGGACCGCACTGAGGTACTCAGGAAGTGCGGCAACACATGGACCACACCATGTGGCCCAGAAATCAAGGATGATCACCTTGTCTTTGTGTTCACTCAGTCGGAATGTGGAGCCGTCGAGCCGGGGCAGTTCAAAATCCGGGGCGATTGAGCCGATCAGGGCTGCTGCTTCGGAGTTTCCGCCGTCGGATTGAGGGACATCCCAGTCCGGTTCCTTTGCGGGTTCGGCAATCCACTGCTGAAACGCAATAGCGACAGGCGCATCTTCCGGATTGCCAATTCGCATTTCCTGAATACTTCTGGCCGGAATGCGAATCGGCCCCAGTACCTTAGAAGAGCACACCAGGGACTCTGCGTCCAGTTTTTCAGGCATTGCCGTTATGCGGTAGCCATCGGCCAGAAAGAGCTGCACCTGGGAGTTGTTTTCCTCGGTCGGCCCTGTGATGAAACCGGAATCCTCTGCGGACGACTGTTCTGAGGGCTCTTTCTTTCGCGATTCAAGCTGTACGATTGCTGCGATGCGACTTCTGTTAATTCTTAGAGGTTCCAGCCGGGATTCGAACTGTACGTCTTCCGCATTGATGGAAACCAGTCGACCTCTCAGAACATCTCCGTTGGAAGCAATCAGAGCATGGGTTGGCGGATTGTTGCGACGAAATCGGGGAACGGTGAGCGTTGTCTGGCGCACTTCATCTTCAATGAACTGGCGAATGGATCCTCCGGACAGGTTGTCGATTTCAAATTCTGAAATCTGCACTCCTGATCCCTCTTTTACAAGACCATTCACAACGGTCTGGCCGGCAGAGTTGATGTTTGCGTGAAATGCAAGGCTCCGCGTTTCTGCTCCTGCCGGATTGAGACGAAAGGACGTGACATCCTGACCATTGACGTTAATAAAAATTTTTCCATCTCGCATCACCAGTCGGACGTCTGCCTTCCTTTTCGGGACGCGGACGAGGTCCTTTTGATTCTGCATGTTGAAACCACCGAAGAAACCGTTCTGCTGCTGTGGTGAGAGGGGTTGGTCATGAATTCGAAGCGAGTTTTCCATGATGGTGAATACCACATGCGATGCTTCTTTACTCAGACGGCCGGATCCGCCGCAGAGTGACACCATCAGGTGACCGTAACACTGCGGTGGCCATTGCAGCTGAAAGCGAATGGTATCTCCGGTCAGGATGGATGGATGGGTGTAGCTGACATTGCCACGAAACTGGATCGACTTACGATCGTCCGAGCGAACCACGCGGCCTTTCCACTCCGGCGCTGCAAAATCCCGCTGATGGGTTCGATTTGAGGCAGAAAGTTCCACAGCACGAATCGCAGACAGCGGCAGTGTCTTCATGCCAGCCAGCGGAGAGGACAGACTGACGGAGTCTTCATTCCACAAATCCACACGGCATGGCAGGACATCATCATTGGAAAGGTAAACCACATCGGGAAAGCCTTTCAGCAGATCCGGATTTTCGGAGAAGTGCGCGATGCCGGAACGTCTGAGAATTCTGGCGTTCCCGTTTTGTGCCAGAGCAACAGATTGTACACCTCCCAGAGGCATCCAGCGGATGGGGGAATCTGCTGGCCCGTCAAAGGACAAAGAACCCTGAAGTGAACCATCAGCATGAAACAGTTGATCCTGGGTCGTTTCTTTGACCTCTGACCGGGCGAAGGTCACTGCAGACAGGGTATTTGTCTGGCAGATCACCGGCGCAGTCGACCAGGAAGTCAGGAGCTCGGCAGCACCATCGCGAATGGAGACGAGGTTCCCGGAAATCGCTGCTCCGTCACTCCAGCTGAGCTGTGTTTTTCCTGTTTCCGTTGCCTGCTGGTCGATTTGAAAGACCATTGTACTCAGTTCAGAAATCTTAAGATCTCGTGACCCATTTTGTTGTTCCAGAGTCAGTCCATCGGATTGAGCGGGGTTGGGACGGATGTTTCCGAACAGAACGTCTCCAGCCAGCGTCTCGACACGCGTTCCGGTGCCATTGACTACCTGAGGTTCCCTGCCATCCCACTCACTGATACGAAGTCGACGGATCGTCATCGCACCAGCGCCGTTTCGGAATAACATTCCGTATCGACCCTCTTTAGTTGCGGCAAGTGCGTCCGGGGACAGTGCCGGGTCAGGAGCCGGCTCACCTTCGGACAGTTGTTGTGGATCAAAAGAGATGTCTCCCAGCTTTTCTCCCGTGGCCAGAAAGACAGACGCGGTTCCGGAGGAGAAATCCGCGAACAGCTGCAGGTGCAGAGTTTTTTCCTGATCATTCAGGGGCTTCAGAAGTGTGAATGTCTCTTTTCGGGCGAGTACCAGCGAATCGATCCATGTTTCCACTCGCAGTCCGCTTTTTCCATTGCGTCCGACAGACATCAGAAAGGAGGGACGGTTCCCGAAATTCAACTGGACCTCAATCAAAGCCTTTTTCGGAAGGGTCAGGGGCAGGAACAGCGTTGCATCCTCTCGAGATGTTTTCAGGGAGCCATCAGGGTCTGCTGTCCATCGTGGCTGAGTGGTGGCTGCTGCGGATTCTTCCGACTTCTTCCCCATCTGGCGTTCGGCATTCTGCATTACGGCTCTGCGCATCTGCAGAAGCATTTCTTCGTCCTGACTGGAACGTCGGAAAGCCGGCTGCCATCCGCGCAGGCCAAGCGGCCCATTGAAGACGACGCCTGCGGACAATTGCAGTCTCTGGAGCAGCCGAATCTCATTGCGTTTGAGCTGAGTCGTTCCGGTGCGGGAACTTTGGATCGTGAGTGTGTCCTCTGTGATGCCGACGAAGGTTCCGTAAAGCACGTCGCCATTTCGAAACAGAACCCGAAAGATGTCCTTGTCAGAATGTGTCTCTTCGGGAAGAGTTGGAAATTTGAGGGCGGACAGATGGGAAACGCGAATTCGGAGTGGTTCTGTAAACAGAGGTGATTGCCATGTCAGTAATTCTGCGTCTGCGGAGACCAGGGTTCCGGACAACTGATCACCGTCATGCCAGTGCAGAAATGTCTGGTTGAAGCGATTTGCCGGGGGGGCGGACTGGGCGTGCAACGGCTGCGGGACAAGCGCGAACAGACCTAAGAGCGACAGAAGGAGGACTGTTCGTGATTCAGAGTGCATATCTGCCTGCCGGTTTTGAAAAGTGCGGTAGATGCTTCCTGAGGGGCTGCAGTTCTTTTTGTGTTTTCGGCGTCCGGTAGGGCGAGTTGGTCCCAGCGGATGATCTGATGCCTGTTTTTAAAGGTTCCTCGGAAGTGTGAAGGGTATCCGAGAATTGTTCGGAACAACACGGGCGACCGGGGATTTTTTACGTTCCGGTCGGGAGAAACCTCCATCAGACAATTGTTTCCTGTCTCGTGGAAATAGAAAATCGCGTCGGACTTCCTTGAGATTGCTGCTGTCCGGCGGAGGTACCGCGGGCATTTTGGCAAAAAAGACTGACATCCTACCTGTCACCGGCGCGGGTTCCGGCGTCTTTTCTGACCTGGCAGCGACGGGGGGATTGATCCCCGATCCATGTTTGAGCATGATTGACCATCAGGAGCAACAGATGCAGCGGACAGTATTTACCGGGGTTCTGGTTCTGGTTGGGATGAGCGTATTCCTTATCGGGCCAGGGTCAGGTGCTGTTTCAGCAGACGAAAAGGCCGTTGATTCCCCGGAAGTGCGCCTGCCGGAAGTGCGTCTGTTTGATGGAAAGACTTTGGAAGGATGGCAGGGAGACGCTGAGTGGTTTCGTGTTGAGGACGGAGCCATTGTTGGGGGAAATTTGAAACAGAAGATTCCTCACAATTTTTTTCTCGCGACAACAAAGGAATACGCAGACTTTGAACTGACGCTGGAGTTTCGGTTGACGGGCGAGGGGACAAATGCGGGCGTTCAGATCCGCAGTCGGCGAATCCCGGATCATCATGAGATGATTGGCTATCAGGCGGATCTGGGGCAGAATTACTGGGGAGCGTTGTATGACGAATCCCGTCGCAACAAAATTCTGGCAGCTCCGGCTAAGGAACCTCTGGCAAAGGTATTAAAAGCCGCCGACTGGAATAGCTATCGAATTCGCTGTGAGGGACGTCGAATTCAATTGTGGATCAACGATCTGCAGACGGTGGATTACACCGAAGCAGACGAGTCAATGGAACAGCATGGGTTGATTGCGGTGCAGATTCATGGAGGTCCCCCGGGCGAGGCTCGTTATCGCAACATCCAGATTCGTCCGCTTGTGAAGAAATAGCACTGTCAGCCATTTTCGTTTCCCTGCCCTCGTTATCACAGAACATATTATGAGCCATTCAGGTTTTGATTCTGCTGGATTTCCATGGACTCGCATGCGTCGTAATCGGCGGACCGAGTGGTCTCGGCGACTTGTGCGTGAGCATCAGTTGTCCGTCAATGATCTGATCTGGCCGGTCTTTGTGGTTGAAGGTTTGGGACAACGGGTGCCGGTTGCATCAATGCCTGGCGTCATTCGTTATTCCGTGGATGTGTTCGTGGAACAGGCCGCGATGGCACAGGAGCTGGGCATTCCGGCGATTGCCATTTTCCCAGTGACTCCGGGTGAACGAAAAACGCCGGATGGTGAAGAATCCTGTAATCCGGACAATCTGATCTGTCGGTCTATGCGTGCTGTTCGGGACGCTGGTCTGACGATTGGTCTGATTGCCGACGTCGCCCTTGACCCTTATACGACGCACGGTCAGGACGGACTGGTCAGAAACAACTATGTCGTCAACGACGAGACGCTGCAGGCGCTTTGTCGACAGGCAGTCAATCAGGCAAACGCCGGGTGTGATGTGATTGCGCCATCCGACATGATGGACGGGCGTGTGCGGGTGATTCGCGAAGCGCTGGATGCCGCAGGACATGTTCAGGTGCAGATTATGGCGTACTCTGCCAAATACGCTTCGGCATTTTACGGGCCATTCCGCGACGCTGTTGGATCTGCAAAGAATCTGGGCGGGGGCGACAAAAAGACCTACCAGATGGATCCTGCAAATACGGATGAAGCCGTTCGCGAAACGGCGCTGGACATTCAGGAGGGGGCAGACATGGTGATGGTGAAGCCGGGTATGCCCTACCTGGATATTGTTCGTCGAGTGAAGCAGGAGTTGGGCGTACCGACATTTGCCTATCAGGTAAGCGGTGAGTACGCCATGATTACTGCGGCAGCAGCCAATGGATGGCTGAATCGCGAGGCAGCCATGCTTGAGAGTCTGATGTGTTTTCGGCGCGCCGGTGCAGATGGCGTCCTGACATATTTTGCGATTGAGGCTGCAGGGCTGCTGAAATCCGGATACTGAATTGTCCGGACTTCGGACTGACGGAACCCGCTGCTGCAAGTGCCGGATCAATACAACGGCGCAGGAGATGGGCGCAGGCTTTATGGTTTGCCTGCGGTCAGCCTTTTTCGCACAAAGGTTGATGAATTGCTGGTGAGCGGCAAATTTCCTGAGCGTCTGGTGTCGCGTGTCAGTCTCAATGTGCACAGTCGGAGCATTCGGTATCTCAGGCTCAACAGGTGCTGCAGGTCTTCACTGGAAGGACAGGAACGGTCTCAGATGTTCCGGTCGAGCATCTGGAAAAAGTCCTGAGCGCTTTCCGGGGAACTTTCGATACTCCGTGTGTTCGCAGTGTGGAAATACTGCCGCAGAAGAGTGCTGCGTCTACGTGTCTGTCATGGATGCGGTCCTTGAAACCTGCTGCTGAGTTCCGCTGTTGACGGACTGGTCTGAGTCAGTCAGCCGAGTTCAGGTTCGGTAATTTGTCAGGGTTACCCGATGTCCATTGAAGAACTGCTTGAACAGATGGAGCAGTATCGATTACGCAGGGAGCAGCGGGATTATCGACCAGACTGGCTGAAGCGGTTTGTCGAGAGTGTCGCAGGGCTTTTCGAGCCGTTGACGAATGTCGGCCGAGTCGGATACGACTGCCAGGTGGATGAACGCGGTTGGACGATTTGCCTGTACATTGGAACTACCGAGATTATCGGTGGTCCCCGAGACGGTCAGATTGATCACGCCAGTTTCTGCATCGATTTGCTTCAGCTTCAGAAATTTTTTGAAACCATCGATCGTCTGGAATGGTTTTCGGTGTCGGGTAGTGCGACAGAAAACAATCCGATTGCGGTCAAGTCGTTACTGTCGGTGCATGGAAAAGTGTCAGGCGGAGGCCAGGTGCGACTTGAATTGCTTGGAACGCCTCCAAACGTCGTAAAGCCCGGGCTTCATCTTCGTCCTGATGGGGTTCTTTACGAGACATTGTGACATTTCTAAACGACTCTTCGAGCCGGGCTGCAGCATATCACCGGATTTTAACTGCTGTGTGTGCTGCTGCCCACAGGGAATCATGTTTGTTTCGGGCTTCCTGTGAATCCTGAAATGGGCGGAAAAGCGGGTGTGGCTCCGGCACTCCGGCGGAACTTCTCAACTCCGCCGGAGTGCCGTACCTGTTTTCATTCGCGGCTTGCCCGGCAGGAACTTTGAACGGCGATGGTCAGGGTATCAGTGACCCGTCCACGAGTGTGATCCCCCCGGCGCTGGGTTTCCTGGGCAGGATTGGGCTCAGCGGAGGTACGCTCCGGAGAGACAACGCTGTGAACGAAATCCCCGCGTCCATCATGACCCGCAGAGGAGCTCGAACGACGGCCCTTGTGCCGCCTGACGTGAGAAGCCTGCTGGATCGAGGCTGCATCGAAACAAAGAACCTCAGCGAATGGCTGATTGTCGATCACTACAGCCTTGCCATGACCGTTTTTGCCGATCGGCAGTGGCAAAGCCTGCGGAATGAACTTTGTGTTCTTCGAGAGCGACAGCCGGGACGAACGGCGTTAGGGAAAATTCAGGATATTGGTCGATGTCTTGCCGCCCGTGCAGCGGTCGACGAAGCCGAAAGACTGCGGCACATCGTTCAGGAGCATCCTTCTGATAGTGTCAGGTGCTGGGGCTGCATTATGATCGGCCAGCATCGTTCGGCAGGTCTTGCCGAAATGCTGCCGATGATTCGGCCATACGCGATGGATAGGAACAGCAGTGTTCGTGAACTCGCATGGCTTGCGCTGCGGGAGAGAGTGATCTCTGATCCGGAAAAGGCGATCGATTTGCTGCAACCATGGACAGGGGATGCAGAGGAGCGGATTCGTCGATTTGCCAGCGAACTCACAAGGCCCCGTGGTGTCTGGTGTCGGAAGATCGACCGATTTTGTGAAGACCCCGGACTGGGACTGCCCCTGTTGAACCCCCTGCATTCCGACTTATCGAAGTATGTTCGTGATTCGGTAGGCAACTGGTTGAATGATGCCTCAAAGACGCAACCGGAGTTTGTGCGGCAGATCTGCCACGAATGGCAGCAGAAGTCGGAAACTCCTGAAACACGTTACATCGTTCGACGAGCCACCCGAACCCTGAAAAGGCGTGAAGAATCCTGTTAAAGCCGGCGTCGACGGGTTCATGTGTTCGTGAATGGTCAGAGTGCAGGCGTGAGTTCAGTTCTGCTGGACAGTGTTGCCTCTCCTGAACAAAGTGTTCACAGACCCGGATAAAGTTCTGTTTCTGCAGAAATTGCGATTCGAACGTCGGATCGGTGAGCCTTGAGTCGTTGGAGTGATTCTTTCTGCCGACTGTTAACGCCGAATTCGGTTGAAAATGCCGAACCCGTCGATCCGGCCTTAAAACTCTGTAAAACAGGGTTTCATCCGTCTGGACAATACAAACCGGCCTCCGGTATCAACCCGCCCGCATCGTGACCGGAACCGAACTGTGACAGGAACGGAACTGAGTTCTCGGTGACGTGGAGGCATCGGAATCAAGGAAGATTCTGATGTGTCTGCGGCAACCAACGGGCCTTGCCTGAACTTCGGTTGCGACGGATGAAATCGGAGGATTGACCTCGCGAAGAAATCCGTATGTGGCCGGAAGAGTAGTCTGACAGGAGACTGATCCGCGGGCTTCAGCAGCTTTTGCTGAAGGGATTGGAATCCAGGGTGGTTACTTATCAGTCAGAGCATGTGTAAGAAGCAGTAAAGGAAGAACCGAACAACACTGCGGTGTGCGGATTTGGACGGAAGTGACAGCTTCACAGTTGTGAGGTTGCCTTGTTGAGTGACAGCTGCGTAAAGCGGAAGTTCAGAAAACGAGGCAGGGACTTTACGTATTGTGCTGATTGTGCTGATGTTCGAAGCAAGCTGTGCCGATAATGACAGACACGAGTCGTTATCGCTGCAGTCGCACTTGCTGTTCGTCATGGAGGATTGAATGGCTACAAAGGTCAGTGAAGATGTTTCTGTGGTCTGGGTGGCATACAAAAAAGACCAGACCAATCAGGAACTGCGGAACCGCCTGATGGAGCGGTATCTGCCGCTGGTCAGATACAATGCTGAACGGGTGTGGTCAAAACTCCCTGAAGGCGTTGACCTGAATGATTTAATGTCAGCCGGAGTTTTCGGGCTGATGGACGCGATTGAAGCGTTCGATATGGATCGCGGTGTGAAGTTCGAGACCTATTGTGTGCCTCGAATTCGCGGTGCGATGCTTGACGAACTTCGAACCATGGACTGGGTGCCGCGACTTGTTCGCAGCAAAGCCAGTAAGGTCGAGGCTGCTCGCAAGGTGGTCGAGGCTCGCGTTGGGCGTCCGCCGACCGAGTCAGAAATCGCCGAGCAGATGAGTCTCTCGATTCATGAATTCGAAAGACTTCGTGCGGAAGCCAGCGCGGTGAATCTGGTCAGTCTCGAAAAGAAATGGTACGAGACCGACAGCTACAAGGATGTTCGGGAAGTGGACGTCGTTGAAGACGTTCGCTGCGAAGATCCCACCGATGGTATTCAGAAAACGGATCTGATGAAGCTCGTCACCAAAGGGCTGAACAGAAACGAACGTCTGATCATCATTCTGTACTATTACGAAGAGTTAACGATGAAGGAAATCGGTAACACGCTCGGCTTGTCCGAGTCTCGTGTCAGCCAGATGCACTCCAGTATCGTTGCTCGCCTGAAGGAACAACTTGATCGCCGTCGGCCGGAATTCGGCTGACAGAAGTCAGGAAGATTCTCTTTCATGAAGACCTCTGCCTCTGGCAGAGGTTTTTTTTTGCGCGGTTGGGGGCATTGGCTGCACTCCGGTTTCCCTCTCAGCCCGAATGTCAGTCTGCACATTCGCACATGCAGAAATTTGCCGCGACAGTCGTCATGCGGGCTTTCAGGAACGATGAGTATGCAGGATGGCCACGCGGCAGAGTTTCCGAGGGAAGCCGCGACTTTCAGTCTCCTCCGTTGATCTGTGGTATCCCGTTTGACATACTGGGCAGACTGCGTTCCTTACGAAGTCCCATCCTGGGACATTCACATCCGGCCCCGCCATTCCGGAGTTACTCATGCTGGTTGTTCCAGACGTCCCTTACAAGTTATGCGATGGAAAAAATCGCCGGGAAGCGATGCGCATCGGGGGATTGTCGGCGCTCGGGCTCTCGCTCCCGAATCTGCTGGCTTCGTCGGCCGAAGCGGACACCACCAGTGCCTCGCATGCCGCTCAGTCACCTGGGTTTGGCCGAGCAAAGTCTGTGATTCTGGTCTGGCTCCTCGGAGGGCCTCCTCAGCACGAAACCTGGGACCCTAAGCCCAACGCTCCTTTGGAAATTCGCGGACAGTTCGGGCACATTGATTCTGTGGTGCCCGGGATTTCGGTCGGCGAACTGATGCCAAAGTCGGCCATGCACACAGACAAACTGTCAGTGCTCCGTGCCGTCGTAACAAAGGATCAGGCGCATTCTTCCAGCGGTTATCAGATGCTGACCGGCGTCCCCCATGTGCCGCTCAGCCAGGAAAACGTGACCAGCAAGGCCCCAAATCTGTCGCCGTCGCATGCCGCAATGATGCGCATGCTGCGCCCGGATCAGGACGGTCTGCCTTCATCCATTGTTCTTCCCTACCACATCGCAAATGACGGAGAAATCCTGTGGCCAGGACAGAATGCCGGAATTCTGGGACGCCAGTATGATCCATGGCTGATTCCCTGTGATCCCTCCAAAGCAGATTTTCGAATTCCCGAGCTGTCACTTCCTGACGACGTCAGCAGCAGTCGTCAGACATCACGGCGGCAACTCCTGGCCACGCTCGATACAGTACGGCGTCAGGCCGACCTTTCAGGTGCCGCCGGCAGATTTGGACACCACAGTCGGCAGGCCTTCGAACTCCTTGCCGGCCGCTCAGCCCGGCGGGCATTCGAAATTTCGGAAGAATCTGAGGCTGTCCGCGATCGCTACGGCCGCAATCGTTTTGGGCAGTCAATGCTGCTGGCTCGAAGACTGGTTGAAGCCGGCGTCTCCCTCGTCCAGGTAAACTGGACCAAAGTCGAAGAAGTCAAAAACAATGGCTCATGGGATACTCATAAAAATCATTTCTCCGACCTGCGCGACCACCTGATGCCACGCATGGATCTTGCATACTCCGCGCTGCTGGAAGATCTGGAAAATCGTCGGTTGCTCGATGAAACACTGGTGGTCTGGCTGGGGGAATTTGGTCACACGCCCCGCGTGAATGGCGAAGCCGGCCGGGATCACTGGGGGAATTGCTTTTCGATCGCTCTGGCAGGAGCGGGC
This sequence comes from uncultured Planctomycetaceae bacterium, assembly GCA_903871805.1. Taxonomy (GTDB): domain Bacteria; phylum Planctomycetota; class Planctomycetia; order Planctomycetales; family Planctomycetaceae; genus SXXK01. Next base: position 28,264 of record CAIQIE010000144.1, read on the forward strand.
ATTCGACGTGGCTGGATCCATGGCGAATCTGATGCGCATGCCGCCTTTCCCCTGTCCGGAATCGTTTCTCCCGCTGATGTGACGGCGACGATCTTCCATTGTCTGGGGTACACACCAGAGACGTTGCTGCATGATCAGACAGGACGCCCTTTTCCCCTGACACGGGGCGAAGTCATTCATGAGATCCTTGCGTAAAGTCGGACCTGTTGTTCATCGTGCCGGAATTGTTGTGTCGTCCAAATGGCCTAAAGCCAGCGGGAAGTAAGTCATGGATAAACACAGACTGAGTGCGATGCTCCAGACAGTGGCTCTCGGCTGCCTGTGTGTTCTGCTGGTCAATGGATTGATGGGGCAGCCACTCTACTGTCGCTGCGGTGCACTGAAGATTGTGTCCCTTGAAGTCTTCTCCAGACACAACTCACAGCATCTTCTTGATCCGTATTCACTCACCCATGCAATGCACGGTGTTTTATTAGCTGGTCTCTTCAGACTGATCCCCTGGTCCAGTCTGCAGGCGCACAGGTTTCAGGCTGTGATTGTTATGGAGACCCTCTGGGAGCTTATCGAGAACTCACCGATGGTCATTCAGCGTTATCGCACGGCCACGTCCTCATTGGACTATTCCGGGGATTCTATTGTGAATTCATTTGGAGATATTCTTTCATGCAGTGCCGGTTATCTGGTGTTTTATTTGTTGGGATCTCGGAAATCCACAGTGATTTTTATTGCCTCCGAGTTACTGCTTGTGTTGACAATTCGCGATTGCCTGCTGCTCAACATCCTGATGCTGGCATGGCCAATTGAGACGATCAAGGCGTGGCAGCTTGAGGCGAATTTCTGACTTCAGGCTCCATGGAGCCATTTGTTTCTGATCAATGGCCTTCACAGATCCATGTTTCTGCGTGCAGTGTTTCCCCGGTTTCTGCATCCGTTAGAGTGATTTTCCACTGCAGCGTCCCAAATGGGCGTTTTTCGCAGAACAGCACATCGACCCGTTCAATACAATTTCCGAAAGTCGGGTCATTCACAGCCACTCGAATTGCCCCACGTTGCACCTCCCATGCGTTCTCAGGATCCGCTACGGACGGTGTCCATGTTGAGCCGCCGAATGCAAAGGGGCGACCAGAACGAATGCTGCCGAAGATTCGCTGCAGCAGGTGTTCAGTACGCTTCTGATCAGTCGTCAGGCCCGACGTCTGTTGCGATGCCGGCGGCAGCCCGGGCGAAACCAGCGGCATTCCATTGGGTGCGAAGTCTGACGGAAGTATCTGACGAGAATTGATGACAACCTGCGTTGCTGTGACAGAAGGTGTCCCTCGCTCTGCTGATTCCGTGGCGGTCAGTGTCACTCGATCGCCTCGACTATTGACAAAGGTTTCTGAAATGCCTGATTCCGGAACCTTTGGCAGCACCGAAAATCGCGGGGGATCAAAAGGTGGTCTGGGAGTGCGGTAATTGATCCAGCCAGCGGCTTCCATCTGTTCAAACAGCCACGCGGGCTTCCATGGACGGTTCAGCGACCAGGAGACCGTTCCCGTGGACAGTGCCAGCAGGATGGCAGCAGTCGTCAACATGCGTTTTCCCGAGGATTCCAGCACTGGCACCATGGCGATCCACCAGAATGGCGTCAGCCAGAGCATCCAGCGCAGTCCGACAGAGTTTCCGCCGTAGTTGTAGTTTTCGGTTCGGGTGAGATAAAAGCCGAGGGTAATCAGTGTCATCAGTGCGCCAGTGGCGATGATGAACGCAGCTGCCGTTCGAGGTTCTGCGGATACGGCAGTTGTGTCGTGCGAGGACTCACTCCCCAGGTCGGTGCGCTGCGCGTTGATGAATCTGCGAAGCAAAAAAGGGCCTGCAAGAGCCAGCAGTAAAACCGGCGTCAGCGAGAGCAGGCCATGATGACCCAGTATGCAGTGGAAAAGATATACCAAAGGAGTTTCGGTGTTGGCATCCAGATCATGTGGGCTTGACCAGTAACTGGGAATGCCGTTGTGCACGTAGACGTAGGTTTCCGTGCCATATGTCGCATAAAACGGTTTTACACCACCCGTGGCCGCCCAGTTTGTAGCGAAGAAGAACAACAGCGGGACGGATGCCGCCGGAATGAACCACCATAGGGTCAGCGCTGGCGAGATCGCTGCCGTAAAAATGAAGGCGGCGACTCCCAACTGCGCCGCCGGCAACTCAAAGCAGCAGGTCATGGCAGCAAAGAACCCGAGTACTGCAAAGTCACGACGACGGGGAGACAGACGCAGTCGGATGGCCGCAGACAGTGTCAGCATGGCGCTGGCAACCGCAGGTGTGTGGTTATTCAGTGTGGTGAGATACGGATTCAGGATGGATGCAAAGCCCGCAGTCAGCAAAAGAAAACACCGAGTGTTCAGAGAGGTTTCCAGACGCTGCAGAGTGCGCTGCAGAGAAAGTAGGGTGATGCAGAATGGCAGGACATTGACAATCAGCAGCAGCAGTCGAGTAACCAATGCGGTATGATTAAAGAGACCGAACCCGAGGATACTGCGCTCTGCCGCATACAGGCCGGCAACGATCGTCGAGAGAAATGGTGGCTTTGACGAATAAAAATGCCAGGGTTCCCGTTCTGACTTGCGATAACGCACCTTGTCGATTGTGGACCAGTGGGGCCAGGAATCGATTTCGTCAATCTGCCATGTGCCACGTTCCACAAGCGACCAGACAGTGGCCCAGCGAGATCGATCATTGGCACTCTGCAGAGGTTCTGCCTGCAGGACTGCAACAGCAATGATGGTCGTTGCAATCATGATCAGCAGCGATTCCACAAAGGATCGCGAAAACGACGACGTTGCATGAAGTGTTGAGGAGGTTGTCATAACGATCGCGGCAGGAGGCGGGCTGTTTCAGAAATCCTGAGGAAGGACAATACAAAAATCGCCGTGAATCATACTGGTGAAATGTTTCCCGCGTCACTGAAGCGAACGAAATGGAAATCCGACCAGCCTATGTTGCACGAGTCCTCAAAGTATGAGGACGGACGAAACACACCAAAGTTCTCGGAAAATTGACAGTGCCAGACACATTTTCAGGAAAATATCCCGTTTCTGGCGGCAGGCACTCAAAGAATACCTTTGAGACAGAATATCGTTGGGCAAATCATTTGGGGCTGTGCGTACGAGACGACCCAGGGCCGGCTCCCGGAAAGTTTCCGAGACAATCGGCCAATCCTCAAGTCACTATCGCTCAATACCGTCGCTTGCCCGGCTTTTTTAAACCCAAACTACCGCGTCTGAGCCATTCGGAACAGGTGTTCGCAAAAATACGGGGGCGAGCCCGGGGGATGCCCATTTGCTGCATGTTTGGGTTTTCATCGCAGATCACTTGAGGCGAATGGTGGTTTGCTGTCAGACTGCGTCCTGAAGGGTGACTGCAGGAAATCGGATGGTCGTAAGCAGCATCCCCGGACCTTGCAGAAGATGGATCATTGGTATGGCGGACGAGGAAAAGAACACGATTCGGCAGTTGACACGCCTTCAGCGACGCGTCCTTGGGACGCTGATGGAAAAGGGGTTCACTACTCCCGAGCAGTACCCCATGACGCTGAAAGGCGTGGTCGCGGGATCCAACCAGAAAAGCAATCGGGATCCGGTGAGCGAGTATTCCGAGGCGGAAGCTGCTGATGCTCTTGAACAACTGCGGCAACTGGGACTGGTCGCAGAAGTATTCACCGACGGTGGTCGTACAACCCGGTATCGCCACTATATGCGACACAAATTTGATTTCAGCGAACCGCAATATGCGATCATCTGCGAACTGCTGCTGCGAGGCCGCCAGCAGCCAGGAGAGTTGCGCACGCGCGCCAGCCGGATGATCCGCATCGAAAGTCAGGAACAACTGAAGACCGAATTGCAGGGACTGGTGGACAAAGGCTTTCTGCAGACGAATGGCAGTCTGGAACGTCGTGGGGTGGAAGTCGACCATACCTTTTATCTGCCGAAGGAGAACATGCAGCTGAAGGCCATGACCGGCAGCGATGACGAGCCGACATCCGTCCCCGTACGGACCGAACCACGTGCTGTTGCCACTTCCGGCTCCGCTTCTGACGTGGCTGTCAACTCCGGCGCACTGCAGGAGTTGCAAAGCCAATATGCCGCGCTGCAGAAGCAGACGGACATCCTGCAAAATGCCGTCGACTCGATCCGCCAGAAACTGGATCGCATTGAACGGGAACTGGGCATCGGCTGATGCGGGTGTTCTGTGCAGACAACGAACATGAGGCGGGATTGTCGCCGGGACGCGTCACCGTCAAATTAAAAACGCTGCCGCGCGTCCTGCGGCTGACAGGCCTGAAACCCTCGGTTTCAGGCTCCGATAAAGCACCAGTTGTCTCTCCCCTCTCCGGATTTCCCTGCCAGACGAAAAGTGGTCCTGTTTGCCAGTCATCGTATTCAGGATCCGTGCTGGTTTCGTCCACCGGGGATATGGATGGCTGAAGCCCCGCCTTTTGTTTTGCGAACCTGTATCTGTACGGGAATCACGTCCTTCATCTGAGTGACATGTGTGATGATACCGACCTTGCGACCCTGGGCCTCAAGGTGCATCAGCGCATTCATCGCCAGTGCCAGCGTGTCCTCATCAAGACTGCCAAAGCCCTCATCGATAAACAGTGACTCAATCCGCATCCGATTAGACGTCAGCGCGGCAAGGGCCAAAGCGAGCGCCAGGGACACAAGAAAGGATTCGCCTCCGGACAGAGAATGTACGGAACGCCGCTCATCCCCCATTTCCCGATCGATGATTAACAGGTTCAGAGAGTCACCCAGCCGTTCCATGCGATATCGTGGCGAAAGATTGCTCAGCTGATAATTGGCGTCCTTCAGCAGCAGATCCAGAGTTATTGTCTGCGCAATCCTGCTGAATTTGGTGCCATCGCTGGATCCCACCAGCTCATTCAGCTTCTGCCATGGGGCCGCAGTGCGACTACGTTCTGCAAGCTGTATCGAGAGCTTTTGATTCCTGCTCCTGTTTTCATCATCAACGATCAGCGGTACCTCAGCCTGTTTGAGCTGCTCTTCGTTGCCTGCGACTGTGGCTTCCTGCTCCTGCTTCTGGAGCTGAACAGCCTGCTCGTCCAGTTCCGTTGGTCGAGTTGCCACGTGCTCACAACGTCTCCGCTCAAGTGTTTCGACCTCATTTTGGGCCGCCATTTTACCGTTCTTGAGCGTCTCGAACGCATTCTGTTCGGCCTGCAGCCACGCGGAACCACGCTTCAGAATCGCGTCGACGCGCTCGATGGTCAGCGGCTGCGTCAGTGTTATGGTGACCGCTTCGAGCCAGGCGTCGAGTTGTTGTGTACATTGGGTCAGCTGCAGGCGTGCGGTCTCTACAGCCTGTATGGCATTTGCCTGATTCGTTATGGCATTGGTCCGGTGTGCCTCGGCCGTTGTCTTTGCCGCGATAGCTGATGTCAGCCGTGCATTTGCTTCTGCAAGTGCCTGAGTGAATTCTGCTTCCACATCTGCGACTGGCCGACCTGCAAACAACGTCTCCCGCTCACGGGAATTTTCTTCCCATTCCAGCTTTGCCCGCTGATACTCTGCTTCAATACCCGTCAACTGCTCAGCTGCCCGTTTGTGTGCCTGCTCAAGATCGCTGCAGGTTTCGTGCAGTCCGGCAATTTTCGCGGTTGCGGTTCTTGACTCATCGCCGTACTGCAGGCAGTCACTGAAACGTTGCTGCAGATCCTCGCGCAGCTCTGCGGGGTTGGTCTGGAATAACGACTGACCCTCCGGAAATGCTGACCATAGCTCGTTGAGTTTCTGTTCCTGATCTGCGATCGTGCTGCGTTCAGACGCAGCCTGGGGTTTGAGCAGCTTTAAGGCTTCAGTCAGCTTATTTTCCGACAATTCGAGTTTCATCACCTGCTTCTGTAGTTTACGCAGGTCCATATCCATGTTGTCGACGATCTCCTGGCATTGGGACCGATCCTGCTGCAGCTTGCGAAGTGCCTGCTGTTGCTGCTGGAGTGACTGACTGGAGTTTTCAAGTTGTTGTACCGTGGTCCTGATCGCGGCGATGCGTTCCTGCGGAGGCAGCAACAGCAGGGGGGCGATTGCTGGGGCGTCCGGATTCTTCCATGGAAAGTTCTGCAGCGAGCGTTGATCAGTGGCCTCGGAGTCCTCAAGTCTCCTGATGTCCTTTCCGCATTGAGCAACATCGGCCTCAAGTTGACTCCACTGACCGACAGCTTCCTTCAAACGCTTCTGCCGTTGTTTTACCTGTTCCTGCGCTGTTTTCAGTGCGACAGAATCGAAGTCGGGTTCGTGCTGATTCCATGGATGAGATTCCGATCCGCAAACCGGGCAGGGGTGGTTGTCGCGCAGCAGAGTACGCAGGCGTTTGGAGTGATCGTCAATCGCGGCTCGAATCTGCTCGAGCATCTCCTGAGCTGTCGTCAGGTCGGCTTCGGCCTGCACGCGTTGGTTGCGATCCGCTTCAACCTGCTGTAACAACTGTGCTTCCTGTTGGCGACGTTGCTGTAATTCATCGCTTGTTGTCTGCAAGTCGTTCTGAACTTCGAGGTACTTTTCCACCTGGTACTGAAAACCGATGACAAGATCTCTGGTAGCAGTCAGTTGTGTGGACTCGTGATTCAAAGCATCCACATCGATTTGCTGTTCCGCCTCAATGGCGTGCTGCAGTTTCTGCTTCGCCTGTGCGTGCTGCTCACTCAAAGTGAATTCTTCTTTTCGGTACTGCTGTAGTTCCAGCTGTAGCGTTGCAAGCTGCCGATTATTTTTCTGCAGGTCGCTATCGGTGGCGCGGTGCTTTTCTATGTCCTTTTCCAGTTGTCGGAGGGACTCAATCCAGTACTCCGCTCGCGCAGACAGCGGTACCACCGGTTTTAGTCGCTCTGAATCCAGCAGCCGCTGCAGTTCATTCCGTCGGTCAGTTGTCTTTCGGAGTTCCTCTGTTTTTTCCTGAAGTTTTTCGTTGGCAGCTTTTTCGTCCCCTGCAGCCCCGATTTTCTTTTGTCTTGTTCGGTCATAATTCTGCTGGAACTCAGGAAGGACAGCGTCAAGTTGTCGCGCAAGGTCCAGCGCGGGCCTGGCCAGTGTCTGAGCAGTGGTCAGCTCTGTGACGTGCGCCTGTGCCTGTTCGCAGGCTGTTGTCGTCTGCAGTTGCGTCGTCTCTGCGTTGCAAAGTTCATTCGAGCGATCTGCCAGCGTTTTCTCCGCATCCCTGCAATCGGCTTCTGCCTTCTGATGCGGGATTCGCAGCGGCGGTGCTTCAAACAGTACGCGTTGGCTTAATTCGGCTTCCGCTTTCCGCGGAGCGGCGGCGTTTTCAAGGTCGACGGCCTGAGTATATTTTTCCTGGGCATCGGTTCGTTCACTTTCCAGTTTGGAAAGTTGCGTGAACCAAACGAGTGTGGTCCTGAGACTGTTCAGTTGCTGCTGATTGTCTTCCAGGATCCGCTTCGCGTCGTCACGGTTTTTTTCCGCGTCTGCTCGGGCTTCGTCTGCAAGTGGAGTGTTGCCCACTAACTGGAGTTCAATCTCTTTGAGTTTTTTTTCTTCGTCACTGCAACGCAGGAAGACCGCTTTGGAGATTTTTGTGAAGGCTTCTGTTCCGGTCAGGGCTTCGAGGATCGCCGCTCGTTCCTTATCATCGGTTTTCAGGAACGCAGCGAAATCATTCTGTGCCAGCATCACCGCCCGAGTGAACTGCGGAAATGTCAGCCCGATGCGTTGTTCGATAGCGGCTGCGACATCGGTCTTCTTGCCCCCCTCGAGCAGGGTTCCATCCTCTCCGGGGGCGATGTTTCCGGAGTAGAGCGCCAACTCGGCCTTTTGCAGCGCTCCCTCCGCCTTATTGCGAGCTCGACGGACACTCCAGCGCGCAGTGTATGTCTGGCCGTCCACACCGACAAACGCCGTTTCTGCAAAGCCGGACGACGCGCCGCGGCGCAAAAGAACACGAGGATCCTTCTGCGTCTCACCTTCAGACAGTTTTTCTGTCTTGGTTTTGATTGCATGCAGACGCGGTGTGTCCTCATAAAGAGAAAGACACAGTGCATCCAACAGAGTACTCTTGCCGGCGCCGGTGGGACCGATAATCGAGTACAGCCCTGTGGAACGCAGGGGATCCCTGGTGAAATCGACGGTGTGTCGTCCTTCCAGTGAGGCCAGGTTTTCCAGCGTGATTCGCAGAATTTTCATGAGAGAACTCCTTCCTGCAGCAGGATTTCCTGCAACGCCTGCAGAATGTCCGGATCGGGTTCCGTTTGATACTTCTGCCTCCAGTAATCCGTGAAGACACTGGCCGGGTTGACGGACTGCAGACTGGCAGCAGGTTCCGAACTGACGGATGGTTCTGAAATGGCTGAAGATTGCTGCTGGACTTTGCGAATGGTGGTCAGGCGAACGGGCTTATTCTTTACCGCATCCTGAATGCGTTTATTACGTGTTGGATCCGGGCCATCTTCCAGTACGCTGACTTCCAGAAAGGGATAACGTTCAGGCGGTAGATCCGGGGCAGGGGGGAGCTGATTAAGTTCGGCAATCAGCTCGTCAATTGACGCTGCGCCCCGGCGGGGAATTGTCACAAGTTCCACGGACGCTGGGACGAGCAGCGACTGCGCAGATTGCAATTGCCCCTCTGTAAAAAACAACTGCATCACGCGGTGCTGATAATGACGTTCAGCAAATGACAGAGGGACGGGACTGCCGCTGTAGCGAATTCTTCCCTGTTGGAATTGCTGCGCCTTGTGCAGGTGTCCCAGAGCGACGTAGGACAGGGAGTCTGGAAAGGTACTGAGACTAACCGCTTCGGCATTGCCGATGACAATGCGCCGTTCCGAGTCCGGAGATTCCTCGCCGCCTGTCAGATGACAATGACCAAGAGCAATCAGGGGCACGCCCGGTGCGCGTTGGTCACGAAGGAATAGCGCACGCTCGGTGACCTGACGATACAGCTCGTGAATGCCGTCGAGATAGGGGTCATCGGCTTCGGGAAGATGGGGGACATCAGCGGGTCGCAGAAAAGGAACAGCCAGTACGAGGGCGGTGATGGTGTGATCCGCGCCCTGCAGCGGCACAATCAGGCGATCGAGATCGATCTGGCCGTCGTCTGACTGTCGGACGGTTCCTACGACGTGAATCCGGAGTGATTCAAGGAGGCTGGCTGGGGCTTCCAGCCTGGAGCCGGCATCATGATTGCCGGCGGTGATGACAATCTGCAGTGCCGGAAGAACGCTTTGAACCTTTGCAAGAAATGAATAAAAACGTTTCTGAGCTGTCGCGGGCGGGTTAATGGTATCGAAAATGTCCCCGGCAATCAGCAGAGCATCGGGCCGATGAGATTCCAGTTGTTCCGTCAGCCAGTCCAGAAAATTCGCATGCTCGAAGTCACGGTCATGTCCATGAAACAGCTGGCCAAGATGCCAGTCCGCTGTGTGGAAAATCTGCATGCTGTGATCCTTGCGGAAGCCTTGATTCGGGAAGCGAAAACTCTTTGAGGGCAGGATTGTTTCCAAATCTCGGTGAAAGTCCAGAGATGTGCGATTACTTCTTAAGGCCAGCCACGTGCACTCCCGTGGCTCATCTCCATTGGGTGTGCTCATTCCGAATACCGAACAAGTGGGATGTGTAACAAAGATGTGTAACACAGGTGCCATGTGTGTAACACAGGTGCCATGCACCTTGACAAAGATTAATAGTGTTTTTACGATTACGTTCGTGGAATTGCTCCCTCTACTTTTCGGGGTCATTGGTATGCCACGGGTCAATCGGCGAGAGATCGTTGCGGACGGGGAAATTCAGGTGTTCCATGTTGTCAACCGCTGCGTCCGCAGGACGCATTTGTGCGGGAAGGACCGGCAGTCAAAAAAGGATTACTCGCATCGCAGGGAATGGATTCGCCGACGGCTCGAATTCCTGGCAGGCATCTTTGCCGTGGATATTCTGGGCTTTGCGGTGATGAGCAATCACGTGCACGTGGTGGTCAGGACCCGGCCGGATGTTGGAGCGTCCTGGTCGGATGACGATGTTGCCCGACGGTGGTGGAATCTGTTTCCGAAGCGAAAAAACAAAGACAAATCACCTGCGGAACCTACCGAAGAGGAGTTGGCAAAGATTAACAACAGCC
>CAIQIE010000145.1 GCA_903871805.1 uncultured Planctomycetaceae bacterium
AATTGGGAGAGAGAAACGGCAACGGACTTTGAAAAATGCCTGCGACTCCGCAAAGTGACTGCCATCGGCCGCCAGTCCGCGGCCGGCGCAGCCAGCATCGCCCATGCCCTGACTGGGCGACGGGAAAATCAACGCATGGAACTCAGATGCCAGGAACTCAGGTGCCCTGTGCCTGGAACTTTCCAGGAAGAGTCTCGCAACTTTTTGAACCGTTATGGCATCGAATTCGATGAACAATACATCTGGGAGCTATAACGCTTGACTATGGCCGTTGGCCAAAAGGCAACGGAACGAAACCAATGTCCTCGGGCGTTGCCCAAGGCTACGATGAATATCGCCGTTGGCGAAAAAATCACGGACACAACATTTGGCCACCGAACGCACCGAACGACCCATTTTGGCCAACGGCCATGGTCACCATAGCCAGTTGCAACGCCCCTCGAACACGAACCCCACAACACCCATTTGGCCAACGGCCATAGTCAAATTGGAACCGAGGTGCAGGATTATGCCGCAATGGTAAAAGCCCAGGTGCCAGGCAGCTGACTTTGCATCGCGAAGGCGATGATGCTTGTCGAAATCGAATCCTGTATGTGCCTGCAGAATCTACACTTAAGAGATCTCTCGACAGGTCGATGGCCCCATGTTTTCCAAAAAGAAAAAGTGAAGCACCTCGTATGAAGTGCCTCACTCATCATTCACACTTCAATTGCGAGGTGAACCAAGCGATTCCAGTTCATTCAATCGCTTCAGGGCCTCAGCTGCCTTGAGCGTCTGATAGTTGATCCCGCCGGCACTCAAGTTCCCGCCTTCCTGGAACGGAAACTCCGGAATGGTCATCAGAAACTTCTTGATCTGCATCTGAACCGGGACGAACAACCAGATATTGTCCGCATACCAACGCATGTACATTCCGGACTCGTGCGGCATCTGCTCGTAGGGATCCGCCTTGAGATGCACAATCATCGGCCAGCCGGGCACTTCCCGCACTCCGGTTGCTATGTTCCCATTCACTACGCCGAAGTTGACTTTCCAGTTGTTCCAGCGAACTGCGTTCAACTCACCGCCAGCGCCAAAGTAAAGGATCTGTTCGCGGGGACCCTTCTCGGCTTCAGCGTTGAAGTACGGCATGAAGTTGTAGCCGTCGGCATGGACCTTGAATGTCTTGCCATTGGCCTTGTAACCTTGCTTGAGCTTTTCGACGATGTTGGGTTCGCCCGCAGCAGCCAGCAAAGTTGGCATCCAGTCTTCCTGGGAGAAGATCTCATTGATCAGCGTACCAGGCTTAATTACGCCTGGCCAGCGGACGAGCATCGGGACGCGCATTCCACCTTCCCAGGTGGTCCCTTTTTCACCGTGGAACGGAGTGATTCCGCCATCAGGCCAGGATCCCTTCTCGGCACCATTGTCGGTGCCATAAACCAGGATCGTGTTCTCGGCCAGCCCAAGGTCGTCAAGCTTCTTCAGCACTTGACCTACGAAGCCGTCATGCTCCACCATACCATCAGGATAAAGGCCGATGCCAGTTACGCCTTCTGACTCCTTCCTGAGATGCGTCCATACGTGCATACGAGTGCTGTTGTACCACATAAAGAAGGGTTTTTTCGCTTTGGCATTGCGATCCAGGAAGTCCATAGCCCTGGCGTGGACTTCTTCGTCAATCGTTTCCATGCGTTTTTTGGTCAGCGGGCCGGTGTCTTCGATGGTCTGGCCACCCTTTCCGTCCGACTTACAAAAGAGTACGCCGCGTGGACCATACTTTTTTTTGAACTCTGGATCTTTCGGATAGTAATAGGTCTCCGGCTCTTCTTCGGCGTTCAAATGGTAAAGGTTGCCGAAGAACTCGTCGAACCCGTGCATCGTGGGAAGATGTTTGTCCTTGTCTCCGAGGTGGTTCTTACCGAACTGCCCGGTAGCGTAACCTTGTTCCTTGATAAGATCGGCAATGGTCGGTGCCCAATCAGGAATTCCCTGCTCGCTGCCTGGCATCCCGATGGTCAACAGTCCCGTACGGAACGGGTGTTGTCCGAGAATGAACGATGCGCGACCTGCAGTGCAGCTCTGTTGGGAGTAGGAATCCGTGAACAGCGCGCCTTCCCTGGCGATCCTGTCGATGTTGGGCGTCTTGTAACCCATGATTCCGTGGTTGTAGGCGCTGATGTTGTGGACCCCGATATCATCGCCCCAAAGGACGATAATGTTCGGCTTCCTGCCGGCCTGTACTGCCTGCGTTGATACAAACTGATTGTGTTTCGCGAGTTCCAGCAGATCGGATCGAGTGATTCTATCGTGGCACGAATCTGAACATTTCAGCTCAGTCGACAAAGTCGCAACAGAATTTGCAGCAGGCTGCCTGCCTACGACGTCGGCCTTCAGCGGCTCTTCAATCTGGAACGAAGCGGTCATCCGCCCCAGAACGGCGCCAAGCACCACCGTCATGAGGGACTTCAACAGGAAACTTCGATTCATTTTCCACTCCCAACAAAATCACATCTCCCAGAGGGGAGTAGCACAGTGCTGCCCACCCAATCACACATTTTATTCTTCAACGACATTATGGAGATTTCACGCAGCGAAAACCCACATGCGACATGCCAGTGTCGGGCGTGCAGCCATGTCGCGCACTCGGCCGGTAACGCGAACAATAACTATCATTACAAAGAAATGAGCCCCCGCGCTGGCTACGCTGACTGGTAAATGGGCGTATTGGATCGCGGCTGACTTCCGGTCCGGCAGGGTTGTCAGTCACATTCGTCGTTGACCGTTGCTGGTATAGTTCCCGGTCATACCAGTCCCTACACCACTCCCAGACATTTCCTGACATGTCGTACAGCCCATAGCCGTTGGGTGCATACGAACCAACAGGAGCCGTTCTCACAAAACCGTCCATTGCCGTATTGTCGTGTGGAAACGAACCGGTCCAGAGATTCGCCTGCGGCTGCGTAACGCCAGGCGGTTCGCTACCCCAGACATAGACCTGGTTCAGTAGTCCGCCGCGAGCTGCAAACTCCCATTCGGCTTCAGTCGGCAATCGCTTTCCAGCCCATATTGCATAAGCCGTCGCGTCATCCCAGGATACATGAACGACTGGATGATCAGTCCGCTGGGAAATGTCGCTTTCCGGACCTTCCGGATGTCTCCAATTTGCACCGGGCGTCCAGGTCCACCACCGACGAACGTCGTTGAGTGGGACCTTTAACTCTGGTGGTGTAAAAACAAGGGAGCCAGCAGCCAGGAGGTCAGTTGATGGTGGGGCCGTTCCTTCCGGAGAGTTGGCCAGAAGCTCTTCGACCGTCGGCGTTCTTTCTGCTGTTGTTACATAGCCTGTCGCACTCACGAACTCAGAGAACTGATGGTTCGTAACCTCTGTTGCATCCATCCAGAAGCTGCTCACTGCCACCCGATGGGCAGGCTTCTCATCAGGCCATGCCCCGGCACCGTCATTCCCCATCACAAACTCTCCGCCCGGAATCCTGACCATCCCTGGGAAAGTTTCTGACGTCAATCCGACTTGATGAGCCCCCAGGTTGGCCACTTCCGTTTCGCGTGAAGCCGGGCGACCTGACTGCTGACCTTTTGGCAACCCAAACCAAAATGCTCCGGCAAAGGCCGCAACTCCAGCCAGAACCAACCCGATGGACTGTCCGGAGACAATACGTTCAACACCTCGCATAGACAAACCTATTCAATGATTCTGCTAACCACAATTTCCCTGCGACTTCCGCCACCTTGATCCGTCTGCGCACAAACGCTGACAACAATCACCGACTGACCCTGTTCAGCACACACTCAGCACACTTTCAGTACATTGCTGGCACAGCTCATCACAATTCGTATTCCGATGGTTAATCCAAAACTTTCGCTGCACGGCGAACAGGATGCACGTCTTTTGAAGAGCGATGAGCTCATACATGCGAACCGCGCTTCCGTGCCATCATAGACAGGTTCAAAGATTTGCGTTTGCGGGTAAGCAGTCAGCAGATTGCATTCCACACTACCATGCTGATGATGGGCAAGAGCATGAAAGAGCGGGAGACAGGGATGAATATGCGTTGAGAAGGTTTAGATTTTGGCCGATTCTTCAAGCACCTTTTCCTGGGATTGCCCCTGGGGCCGTCCCGCGTACGAAGCATCGTGGATGCCTCACCCGGCGATGCGTCCACGCAACGTTTGGGATTTAGCTGAGTTCTTTGGAGGGCTGGTCAGGAAGGAAGGTGTTTATCGATCAGCGTCGAGGAATATCCGGGATTCACCTTCGTGTTTCAGAGGGCCTATCCCCAAACAGGCGGCGAAATTCAGCCGTGAAGTTGCCGAGGTGATGAAACCCGAAGTCGCCTGTGGCAAACTCGATGACCGGATTCCTCTTTAGCCGACATCGCACGGCGTGCAGGCGAAGGCACTGATAGTACCCCATAGGTCCGATTGTGTACCGTTCCAGGAACGCCAATATGAGGGTTCGGTCGCTCACGCCGAGTATCCGGTAGAAGTCGTTTGCTCCGACTGGGGCGGTGAGCCGTGCACACATAAACTCATCGGCACGGTGGAGGATTCGTGATCATCCCGGTACGGATATAAGCAGGTCTGAAACAGACCTCGGCATGCGAGCCCGGACAGCCGAGCGGATACACTTCTGCTCGATCCGAGTGCATTCGGGTGTTCGTAGAATCGTGGGGTCGGCTAATCCGAGGCTGAGAAGTTGATTCAGACAGCGATGAAGATCGGCAAACGAGTCGGGTGCGGGTGTCGCAAGTCTCCATGCGCCGCTGAAGGAGACCTTCCAGGTTGAGTAACGACTGCACTGTAACCTCCCACACTTCAAGACAAAGAGAAAACCGTAGAGCCTGAGTCCGCCGAGCGGAACAGTGATCAATCTCGCCATCAGCCTCAAGGACAACTCGTTGACCAGGCGTGAGCTGACAACCCTGCCGAACGCCGGAAGCATTCCCGGTGATCACGGTGTGAATTGGGAATTACCAGGCCGTGTCTCGTCTACGAAGCAGTACAGGTTGATTGCCATCGATCGCGATGGCAAGCACACCCCCAGTATCAAATACCCCAAGTGCACCCTGGAATGGCTTTGCGGTCAATTGCTCGAACAGTCCCTGCCAGTTATAGAATCATGGGTCAGGCCGTGCAAAATCCGTAAGGCGGATAATGCCGGCAACGGCCGTGTTCGTGTGTCGAAAATCTCCAGGTTTCTGAGCCATGGACCACACCTGGGTCGGAGGCAGGGAATCATACTCTCGGCAAACTCCTGAGATATGGTGCTATATCTGCCAGCGTAGAGACAATTCCGACTGACGACCGTCCTGCGGGTTTTGGATTGCACGTCGGATTTTTACGGATGGATAGTTTTGAATCTGCGATATGCTGGAACTTCCCACTTCATTCAGGAGTTAATTATGTTGAAACGCGTGAATCTGGCTTCGATGACCCTGGTGGCCGTCGGGGCGTTACTTGGCTGGTCAATCGCGAACGGGCAATTCAGCCTGTCGCGTTCGGCTCTCGCATCCGCCGAGTCTTCCCCGACCCCAGGTTTGGCGAGCACAGGCGCCGCCGATGCACGCAGCGAAGCGGGTGTGGAACCAGCGGGGCTTACCACACTGAAGGCTCACAATCTGGCGGTAGCCGCAAAGGCTCAGGCCGCCGGCAAAAAGCCAAACATCATGATCATCTGGGGCGATGACATCGGATGGAACAACCCCAGCGCCTACAATCGTGGGATGATGGGCTACAGCACTCCGAACATTGATCGGGTGGCCAAAGAAGGGGGCCTGTTCACGGACTGGTACGGCCAGCAGTCATGTACTGCCGGTCGGGCAGCCTTCATTACCGGTCAGAGCCCATTTCGCACGGGATTGCTCAAGGTTGGAGTTCCGGGGGCGAAAGAAGGGCTGTCGATCAAAGATCCAACAATCCCTGGGTTGTTGAAAAATCACGGCTACATGACTGCTCAATATGGCAAGAATCATTTGGGCGATCTTGATGAGCATTTGCCTTCGAATCACGGCTTCGACGAGTTCTACGGCAACCTTTACCATCTGAATGCAGAACAAGAGCCAGAGCATCCCGATTACTTCAAGCTGAATCCAGATCTGAAAAAGACCTTCGGACCCCGAGGGGTGATTAAGTCATTCGCCAACGGAAAGATTATGGATACCGGGCCACTGACCATTGAGCGAATGAAGACGGTTGATGAAGAGATTACCAAGGGAGCAATGGACTTTGTGGACCGCGCGGTAAAAGCCGACAAGCCGTTCTTTCTCTGGTGGAATTCCACTCGCATGCACATCTGGACGCACCTGAAGAAGGAGTCGGAGGGCAAGACGGGATTGGGTGTTTACGCGGACGGAATGGTCGAACACGATGGTCACGTCGGACAACTTCTTGACCAACTGGATAAGCTTGGTGTCGCAGATAATACCATCGTGATGTATTCGACTGACAACGGTGCTGAGTGTTTTTCATGGCCGGACGGCGGCAGCACCCCGTTTCGTAACGAAAAGAACTCGAACTGGGAAGGTGGCTACAGGGTTCCCTGCATGATCCGCTGGCCTGGTGTGATTGAGCCGGGCTCAGTTTTTAACGGTGTGTGTTCTCACGAAGACATGCTCCAGACACTGCTGGCCGCGGCAGGCGAACCCGACATTAAGGAGAAACTACTCGAGGGGCACAAGGCCAGTGGAAGGGAGTATAAGGTTCGCGTCGATGGGTATAATCTAATTCCCTACTTCAAGGGCGACGTCAAAGAGTCTCCGAGGCGGGAGTTCTTTTATTGGACTGATGACGGAAGCCTCGCCAATCTGCGTTACGATCGATGGAAAATCGTGTTTATGGAACAGCGTGGGCATGGGCTTGAAGTCTGGCAGGAGCCTCTGGTGACTTTGCGATTTCCGAAACTGTTCTGTCTTCGTACCGATCCATACGAACGAGCCGACCACGAAGCAGGCGACTATGATCGATGGCGCGTAGACCACGCGTTTATCCTGTTGCCGGCGATTGCTTTCGTTGGACAGCATCTGGAATCCTACCAGGCTTTCCCGCCGCGTCAAAAACCCGGCAGTTTCAATCTTGATCAGGTCCTGAAGAAGCTCCAGGAAGGCGGCGGTGGGAACCGATAGGCCCCAGGATCCTGCGACTGCTGTACCAACGTAATTTCAACACCTACTTCAGAGGGTTGCACGGTTGGTTTCGCAGAAAACAGGCTGATTAAGGTCGATTAATGAAATCAAGTGAGTACGGCCGACCGTTCTGGTCGGCCGTATTTGTTCCACATTCCTGCGATGATGCTCGGATCCTCTTTTAGGATTGGAATCCCAGGCCTCGTGGGATTCCGCTGCCCGACTAGTCCCTAACCAGTCGTAGTCCGGCATGAGAAAAGAATAGAAAGACGAAAACCATCTGAGTTTTCATTGTTTCCTGAGTACTCAGGATCAATCAACATCGGCAAACATAAGGTTTTGGATTAGAGCTCGATCTACTTCAAAAGTTGAATCGACGCGAGGGTCGAGTGCTGCAAAGAATCGACAAGCGAACTTTCAACCAAATCGGGTACTCTTGTTTAAGGCCTGGCGCGGCGGAGGATGACACATTCGTTGAACCGCGTGGGCAACACTCCCCGCATTGGAGCCGATTCCGCGGGACACTGCGAGCGCGACCCACCGGACGCGCGAGTAAACGAGGCAATGCCAACCGAGTGTGGTATAGTTAGTCGCCGGACTGCTTTACGTCTGGACTAAATCTTCACGCTCACCCGCAGCCCGTAGACATATGCATCGTCAGCGATAGCGCCAGCTCCCGGATGAATGTACTGAACGTCCGGGGTGATATTCATCCAGGGCGTCACCTGGAAATTATAATACGCTTCGACGCCGGTACCGTCACGTGGGCCAAAAATGGCTTGCGGAAGCGGGCCGAATTCGTTGCTGACTCCTACATAATACCAGCCGACGCCGAACTGATCGCCACGTTGCTTTCCGACAGGGCTGTATCCTCCAATGCCGCAACTAAGAAAGTAACTGACTGGGGTCGGATTTGCGTCGCTGATGGAGGCTCGTCCGAACAGACCGTAGCCACGTTGCTGCTTGTCGTTGAATTGCACCAGGTACTGATCGAAGCCGTAGTAGATTGTGTAGGAATCCGGGAGAGTCGGAAAGCCTGGAACTGTTGGCTCAGGGTAAACGCCAGGGGGCGGCTCGGCAAACCTCAGATCAGTCAGATCAACATGCTTCCACATACCCCCGACGTGATGATCTCCTTTCAGGTCGAAGAAATCGGTCGTCACCTTCACTTCGCCTCCGACAATAACCCCGGTTGAGAAGAGGTCCCCCAGGTTGTCAAAACAATTTGTGGTCCGATCCTGAGGATCATAGACGAAGGCGCTGAACATGCCCCAATCCTGCGGCATGACCACGCCCGTCGTGAATGACGTGTAGGGCAAGCCCAGCAGAAATGCCGGATTGGCGATGAACGCCTGATTCAAGAATTGATCCGTTCCATCGCCACCAGCGAATACGTCCTGGTCGGCTCCCCCGAGCACGTCCTTCTTGCCACCAAAGACGACCAATTCTTCAGAAAGTGGCTGTGTGATTACAAAGTTGGTCATGTAAAGATCGCCTGGACTATTGGGCACAACGGGAGTCGCAGCACCAAACACGGCCGGAGCAAATCCGCCTGTGTTGAGTGAGACGTTTCCGTATTGTCCATACCAGTGCTCCGCCCGGACCAGCAACGATCCGTGGGGCAACCCGCCAAACTTCTCCAGGTCAAATATCAGGTCGTACTCGCCACGCCCTGTGTATTTGAAAGTATCTCCCATACCAAGCGGAGCTGGCACAGGTGTGTTGATGCCGCCGTCAACCCCGAAGGCGAAATGCGTGGATCGGCCAGCAAACGTCACCCCGGATTTCTGCATTTCCGGCCGCAGCCCGAACCAATCGCCTGTCAGAGTTGGCTGTGTCCAGAGGTCGCACGAGTTCGCGAAAAGTGCGTCGTGGTCACCGATGGCTTTCGGCGTCGTAAGAGTCGCAGACTTCCCACAACTCTCGTCGACACATTCTGGTGTGTTTTCCTGCGCCGAAACTGCATGGCAGCACAGATGTAGTACTGCGGCCAGCATCAGACATCGCAAAAAACTACTTAGCATCCTGCCTGCTCCTGAGGAATTGCCAATCCGTGGCAGTGAGAAGCCCGGGGGCTGGAGTTTCCTCCAATGACGCGGGGATTCTTCACTTGAGACGGCGACCTTCATCGGCACGATCGGCAAGTCCGGCGAGTGCAATCGAAACTCACGGCGGGTGAATGTCGATCGAACACCTCGATTAAGCCTATATCCAGCACAGGCAAACGAACTGTTCTTCGCATGGCGTATGGTAAGTCCGTAGTTGCCCGTCAGGCGGAATTTCCAGCTTATGCCGAGACGTTAAAAAACCGAGCAATGCCCCCACAGAATACAGCAGCAACAGCCTGTCATAACAGGCTGCGACCTTCGGCCGACAATTACCGACACAGAGCTCAATCCATGTTTTCTGCCAGATCCAATGTCAGAAGACGACTTGCCACTGAGCCCGAACCAGAACTCCGTCGTCGCCGACCAATACGTCGCTGCCGGTACTGTTCACAGGGCTTCCGTCAATCAGGGTCGCGTCGATAGTCAACTTGAAATTCTGCGACTTGCGGGGATACCAGGAGAACCCCGTCGCGTAGCTGGACGTCGATTTCAGCTTGCCTGTGACATACGCAAATTGCGAATTCAGTTCCAGCTGTTGCGGAAGAACAAAAAAACCACCTTCCACATAGAAGCCCTGTTGAAGTCCGACGTCGGGTACAGGCAAGTTTGCCTTGAGATCGGTCACCGAACGCCAGAAGTATTCGCTATTGGCACTCCAGCCTCGATACTTGAATGCCGCATCGATTGCCATCAGCGTGACATCGAATCCCTCCACCGTTGCGCCTGGTGCCAATGCCCCGGGATCGGTCACTCGCGTCCCGTCGGTCAACCGCAAAAAATCCGCCTCCACTGAATTGCGACCTGGTGTTCCCACGAGCGAAGAGACCCACGACGATCCGATTCGGACCACAGGATCTTTCTGGATTTCAAAGTCACTTGGCCGTGCGGCACCATAATCCCCGACAATATCCCACCATCCCGAGCCACCTAAAGCAAAATTATTGCCAGTTTCGAATGGAGTTAAACCCTGCGTATTGAATCCCTGCCCGACCATCAGTTCGTAATGCGTGTAATCCGTCGGATCTCCGACAAACCAAACACCCGTCGTACGACTCGGGCGAAAGAACTCGTTGGAAAACGCACGATCGGCAAGTCGCGTATCGAATGCACTCAAAAGCCAGTTGCGACTGCCCGGAACCTTACGCTGGCCAGCTTGAATTTCCAGGGCATCCGAGAAATGCCATGCGGTCCAGGCGTCAATCAGGGAGACGCTCGTACCACTATCTGTATTTCCATCCATCTGCATAAAGAACCTGCATTGAGGCGTAAATGCATGTCCGGAGAAAATAAGACGAGCGCGTGAAAGCTCGAAATTCTGTCGGTCGTCAATAGGTCGCACAACTCCGGCATTATCAGTCCACGTGTCTTCATTGCGACTGAACGAAACGAGTCGAAACTGACTCCGGAAGTTTGCCTTCAGTTCGAACGAGTCTTTATTTTCCTGCAGCCTCAGGAACATGCCGTTGTCATAACCCGCATCAAATGCGTGACGTGGATCGGTCGGTCGAAAAACGGTTTCAGCGGACGAACAAACAGAATCCGTGATGTTTTGTTCCGCTCCATCCAAGACCGTTCGCTTCGTTTCATCAATCAGTCCCGCGCGGCCTGCATCCTGGGCAAAGATCGCTCTGCCAAGACTAATGCAAACGACCAACACCAGTCGAAGACTCGCAGTTTTTGCCGATGAAATCTCCAACTTCAGACCTCAGAATCCGCCAGCCGTCGATGAGATCACAGAAACACGCCGGTCGGATTGTATCGGCTGCGGCGATTGTGCCAATTAGGAAAACTATGGCGAGATGGATTGAATTCTGCGGGAAATCGCGACTTCTGATGATGGAATTAACCCAGTCCAGGGATCACTCAGATGATGCATCCGGACTTTGCGGCCGAGAACGAGCGTCAAAAAAACGAAAACTGGTATTGACAAGTCACGAATTTTATGATCCGGGACCGATGTTTGAACAGCAGAAATTTAAGGCAATTTGCCATCCAATTATGGAGGCACACCGCACAGATGCCTTGAAATTCCAACTGGGGGAGTTCATGGATGAGCCGACTTCGCTTTGTTATGTTGACTACGGTTGCTGTCCTCGGTTTGACCAAAACAGGTCTGGCCGATGCGCCCAACTGGCTCCCGGTGAAACAGAACTCTGATACCTCCAGCCAGTCTTTGTTGCCGGATGTGGCAGCGCTGCCAGCACCTGATCCATTGCAACCGGAAGACGTTTTCACGGGTTCCGCAGAATCGCTGATTCGGCTGTCTTGTTCCGATAAAGACCCCAAGTGCCGTAAGGGGACTAAGGGAATTTCCACCTCTGAACATACCGCAACATGGGTCAAGTTTACTCCCTACGCATGGGCTACGCAATTGAATGGCGATGCGACGGTACGTGGCATTACCGCACCGGTAGACTTGAATCTCAGCGATCTGTGGAATCTGCTTGAGAATGGCGACGTTCGCGGCGGGTTCATGGGGCATCTCGGATTCGGTCGCGACAACTGGTCTCTGTTCATCAACGGGGACATTGTCAGCATGGATCCATCAGTACAAGTGCGTCGGGCAAATATCGATACGGGCTTGACGATGACACTGTTGGAACTGGGCGGGGCAATCGATCTGTATAGTGCCAATGAAAGCGACCCAGTCAACTCACCGTTGAGAGTTCAGATGCTCGGCGGAGTTCGTTATTATTCGGTCGACGCTCAGGCAATCCTGTCGCTGCCAGACGTCAATCCGGTGTTAAGTATCGACGAAGGCGCGAATTGGGTCGATCTGTTTGTCGGCAGCCAGGCACTTGCAAAGGTCACTCCCAATACCGATGTGTTTGTCCGTGGTGACGTGGGCGGATTTGGAATTGGTACTTCTTCGAATCATGCTTGGAACCTTGCCTCCGGGATTTCGACGAACAGCATCTGCGGGTCGAAACTATTCCTGGGGTATCGTGTATTCGATCTGGATCAGAGCCTCAATGGCGGTACTGGATCTCCGCAGGGATTTGGCGTAGATGCGGTAATTCACGGGCCAGTGGTTGGACTCACGTTTCAATTCTGATCCGTACGAGTGTTTGAAAAGACTTGCGGGCAGTGACACAGTGAAAAGCCGAACCGGATCTGGAGTTTGTGTCTCCATCGCACAACTCGACGGGCGAGTGCTGTGGCACTTGTTTCCTCCGGCAACCGCAGGAATTCAGCGGCCCCGAAGACCATCTATGCGGAAGCAGCTGCGGAAGCAGAAACACAAACGTGGACATTCTACTTTTCCGGACGAACTGGTGCTGAATTCGCTGAAGCTCATCGGGGACTGTGTGTGGAGAGACAGCAACTTTGTCTTATCGGCTGCTGTTTGGATTCTGCAGATCGCAGATCCTTTAGGCAGCATGCGGAATTCAGTGTTATGCTGCTGGAAAACATCAGCCGCAGGGATAACTCCCAATCAGTCGTTCTGGTGCAGAAGGTCAGTCACGAGAAAAATGGTGTTTCTCCGAGCGGTACTCGCCTGCGCTGGAAATGAAGGGGATGGGGAACGGACTTGAGCTTCAGTCACTGCAGGATTGCAGGATGCTCAGGCCTGGTTGCGGTTTTGGCGACGCTGTACGAAGTGGTGGGAGCGGCAAATGTCCCGGTCGGTACAGGACGTTCCATGCGGAAAAGGGGATGATATGCTGCGAGGGCAGGACGAAGTGCACGCATTCCTTCATGAGCTGACGGATGTCGAAATTCCACGCGTCCATAAAGCTTGTGGTGGTGATTCGAAACATATCCCGCGGCCGAAGGTCTTCTGTTAGTGCACGCGTGAAGAACTCAGTGGCATGTCTCAGCAGCAGACCATGACTTTCTGAGGTTGCTTCTGACTGATTATTGTTCAGTCGTGTTAGCAGGCTAAGCAATTCAGTGCCCTGCCCTGTGTGACCGCTTGCCGTGTTGACCATATCGGGCTCTGCGCATCCGCAGTCCCCGCCACCGCACGCCTGACGTGACAGATAACGGCTGATCAAATCTCTTGCTCGCTCACGATTAAATGTGATCCTTCCTGACAAAAGGTCGAGGTGCTTTTCCAGGTCCACAAAGCGTGCCAGTGGTGTCACCTGCTGGCCGGAGCGAAAAGCGTAGGACAGCGTGTGCGCATTGGGATGCGCGCAGGGCAGTGGTGAAAAATCGGTTTCGGCCCAGCCCCGGGCCTGAGTCGCGACGGCTTTGATCACGTCCGGAAACGTGATCCGTCGTTCCAGATCCTCGGGCAGCACATAGCGTCCGCTGTAGGTAGCGGGTTGAAAACTGACACCGGTGATCCAGGGACGCTCGGTACCGAAATCCACAATCCTGCCGATCTCCTGATCATTGACACCGGGTTGCAGTGTGCAGACCAGAATTGTGTTCAAACCGGCCTCCCCCAGCCGCTCAATCGCGCGCAGTTTGGTATCCACCAGCGAAGCCCCTCGCAGTGACTGGCAGGCGCTGTCCTGAAAACTGTCGAACTGCAGATAGATTTCCGTCCGCTGGCGCAGCTCCGCGACAGCCGCAAGGAAGCGATCATCTCTGGCGAGTCGGATCCCGTTGGTATTGATCATGACGATGTCGATCGGCTGCTGACAGGCATACCTATGGATCTGTTCAAACTCAGGGTGAATAGTGGGTTCACCGCCGGAAAGCTGCAGAATCTCTGGTTGCCCTTCGACTTCGACCAGTCGATCGATCGCGCGACGACAGTCTGCAACCGAAAGGTGCTGACCCCCGGGACCGCTGACGGCAAAGCAGATCGGACATTCCAGATTGCAGGCGGAATTGATTTCCAGAATTCCAATGCAGGTGTGTTGCTCGTGCTCGTCACACAGCCCACAGTCGTAGGGACACCCCTGCCGCACCGCAGTTCCCCAGGCATTCGGAATCTTCCCTGGAAGACTGTAAGCGTTGCGATCAAACCAGCGAGCGTCGCTGCAGATGTAGTCTTCGCGAATTCCATGCTTCGCACACGTCTTTCGGAAGTAGATCCGATTGTTTCTGGCAATCACTCGGGCTGGAACAACCGCCAGGCAGTCCGGGCAGAGACTTTGTGTGACACCAAGAAATGTGTAGTCACGGTATTCGGCCATCTGACAGTCGTCCTTTTGTATGAGCAATCCAGTGACCCGCCCCCCTGCCGGCGATGGTAGGGAGTTTCGCATGCTGAATCCAGTGAGGCATCCTGAACCCGAGCGGGCTTATCGGCGAGTTTTCGCATCTGGCGACAGAAGTGCTCTGAGAGATCTGCGAACTTCGTTTTTTTCGTTATGTGTCTTTCCTTTCAAATCATCTGACGTGTATTCTGAAGGATTGTCGGCCTCAGTTTGCAACTGCCGCATTTGGCCGTACCGCGTGTGAATTTCACTGGACAGTTCAGGATCTATGACCATTTCTCAGGCAATAATCCCGATTCTGACGATTCTCACCGGGCTGCTGATCCTTTTGGTGCCCACGTTGAATGGTGAGGATTCGACCCGGATAGGAACATTACTGACCGTCGGCGCGCTTCTGGAGCTAATCCATGGCTTTCGACGAGCCTCCCTGGAGGACCAGAAATCCGCATGGTCCAGTGCTGTCATCTCACTGGGACTTGGGCTGCTGCTGTTCAGCGCGCCGCTTCTCGTGACACAGGCCTTGAAGTACTTTCTGGCAGGTTGGTTTGGTCTGGATGCTGTCCGTTGCCTTTCCAGTGCTGTCAGACAGTCAGACCACCGGTCTCTCCGTTTTAGTCGGGCAATTACCGGATGCCTGTGGGCTGTCATTGCTGCGGTTGCGATGTTGGCAGGAAATCACTGGCTGGTGTGGATAATTGCGGTTGCGGCAGCCTTGCGTGTATTGAACTCCGCTATTGGAATGTGGATTTCTCCATTGCTCACACGCGAGTTTCTGCGAGAAACAAGCAGCCTGACGCAGGCACTTCCGGATGATCCGGAAATTCAGTCGATGGCGCAAAGAATTCTTGGCGAGGAATTCGCTCGGGAAAAAGTTGATCGTGGCTGGATCGTCGTTTACCTCGGTACGCTGCTGGCCATACATCTGGGACGAATGGGGCTTGATCGAAGCGCACTGGGCATCATTTCGCCGGGCTTTGCACTTGCCGGGGATATCTTTGTTGCGCTGCTGATCGCTTTTCTCTTTGTGGCCCCCTTGTCATTCACCACGAACACTCTGCTTGTCAATCTTGAAAAAAGGGGATGGCGATGGTGTATTTCGCCTTCGACGAAACCGTTGCGGATTCCTCGGCATGCACTTCAATGGCTGCTGAGTATTCGACTTCGCCAGAGAACTCGCATTCGGCTGGCTCGCTGTTCGTATTTTAATACATTTAGTCGAGCACTGCAGATTGGTTTGCCTGCGGCGGCCATTCTTACAGCCACCGTACCGATCTGGGGGATGAGCTGGTACTTTGATACAGAGAACTGGGCTGCAGGCATCTGGAACTCCTGGGCCGAACATCGGACTGATATCTGGCGTGAAGCCATGGCACTTGCAGTCCATGCGGACAAGCCAGAATCTGTCCTTCTCGGAGAACGCCTGGAAATCCATCCTGAGGGAGTCGCGGAGGGGCAGGATTTTGCTTTTCTGGTGATCGGTGATCCCGGAGAGGGCGATGCTTCTCAGCTGAGTCTGAAAAGTCAGATCCTTGAAGTGACTCGCCAGCCGGAACTAAAATTTGTCGTGATATCCTCGGACGTAATCTATCCCACAGGGGCGATGAAGGACTACGAATCTCGTTTCTGGCTGCCTTTTATGGGAGTCACAAAACCCGTTTATGCCATTCCGGGAAACCACGACTGGTATGACGCTCTTGAGGGTTTTGCTGCCACGTTTCTGGATCCGGATTCTGCCCGAAAAGCAATGCAGGCCAGGGTGGAAGCTGATAACCGCCTGACGTCAACAACCGATCAGCATATTGAGGGCCTGATCGCTGAAGCCACTCGACTTCAGACGGAATATCGAGTTCCGGTTCAGCAGCAACAGCTTCCGTACTTTCAGCTTCAGACAGAAACATTTGCTCTGTTCGCGGTCGACACCGGAGTCGCTCGCAGGATCGATCCCGAGCAGCAGCAGTGGCTTGAAGAATCTTTGGTTCGGGCACGTGGAAAAACAAAAATGGTGATTCTTGGCCATCCATTTTTCGCCGGTGGCCGCGACCAGACAACTGACGATGAAGACTTCCGGGCACTACGTGAACTGCTGGACAGACATCAGGTTCAAATTGTGATGGCCGGGGACACGCATGACCTGGAATACTATCTGGAAAAGCCCGGACCGGAGGATGATCAGGCCCCAACGCTGCACTTTGTTAACGGAGGTGGCGGGGCCTACCTGAGTTTTGGAACCACGCTGGACTGGCCCGCAGAGCCAGTCACCACTGACTGGGCTGTCTATCCAGGTCGCAGTCAGGTCGAAGCGAAAATTCACGCAACGGCGCCGTGGTGGAAAAGGCCCGCATGGTTCTGGGTCAGGAAGTTCAGTGGCTGGCCGTTTTCCGCGGAGTGGCTTTCGGCTGCCTTTGACAGCAACGTGGCACCGTTCTACCAGAGCTTCATCGTGGTGTATGTGGAACCATCAAAGCAGCGGATCCGACTGGTCCCCTTTGATGTACACGGACCGCTGACGTATGGCGATGTCATGCTTTCAAAATCGCTCGGCCAGCTGCCCATGGACCGAATCGTGGAATGGGTTATCCCGATGCCATAGGTGAGTGGTTTCGGTGACAGCGTTTGCTCGCTGGCGGGGCTGACGATAGCATCATGGAAGGTGGTAGCCACCCGGGTTTGTGGGCGTGTGAATGCTGGGGGAGCTTCCATTCGCCGGATGCTCTTAGACGAAGCAGTCGCTCGGCGGCCTGTGAAATGTGTCTGCATTTTGGTCACACCGGGCTGCCCTTTTGAGCCGCGTCAGCGAGCGGGCGGGTCCGACGGCAATTCCGCGTAGAAATCGGCGTGAAAATCTACAGGTTCCCGAGACGTAGCCCTGCCACAGTGGGAAGTTTCGGGCGGTCTGCTATTCTTTACGGCGGGAACAGGGGCGCGGGGAGTATTAGTGATGGCAGGAACAGTGTTTGCTGTTGCCATCTCAGAGACGTTCCAGAACCCTGCCGGAAACAGAATCTTCTGCTGCCGTCGAAACAGGTCTCGGTCACTGCATAGGGACAAAGACCGGAAGAGCTGAGTGGTTTGATTCAGCCAGCAGCAGCACAATGACACGTTCGTCAGTGCCCATTTTTTGATATCTTTTTAGATCTGCAGATACCGATCCTATGTCAGCACTTTCGCAGTTCTTTCTGAATCCGGCGTTTTTTCTGCCGGGTGCTGCGCTGGTGTTGCTGCCGATTCTGATTCATATTCTCAGTCGACTTCGTTATCGCCGCGTCCGATTTGCGGCGATGGAGTTTTTGCTGGAGAGTGAAGAGCTGAATCGCCGCAGACTGATTCTTGAGCAGTTGCTGCAACTGCTGCTGAGAATTCTGGCAGTGCTGTTGATTGTACTGCTGATTTCCAGATTGCTTCTTGATCCCGGTCGACTCCTGATGCTTCGCGGTGCCAGTGCTCATCACGTCGTGCTGCTGGACGACACATTATCCATGAGAGATCGCGAGGGTGACGAATCGGTCTATCGTGAAGCCTTAATGACGCTGGAAACGATGCTTGTGGAAGGCAGTCGTCAGGCCGGTGCCGCGCGTGTGACAATTCTTCCCCTGACAGATCCTCGACGTCCCATTGTTTCCGATCGAATCCTGGACGGTGCTTTTGTTCAGGAATTTATTCCTCGTCTTCGCAACCTGCCCTGCTCTTTCCGCTCGGCGTCGCCTGTAGACGGATTAACGGCGGCAAAGGACATTCTGGCCGCGGACGGTAGTGTGGCGCCGCAGGTGCATGTGCTGACGGACCTGCGGGCATCCGATTGGAATAATCGACCGGAGGTCACTGCGGCACTGGAGTCACTGCGGTCTATTGGTGCTGGCGTGGATCTGATCCGCGTTGCGCGTGAGGCTCGGCCGAATGTCGGGATCAGGCAATTGACATCAGAGACACTCGCTGTTGCTCAGGGTGTCCCATGGCGAATGACCCTGAGGATGAAAAATCACGGTTCTTCGAAAATCAGCGGACTTCGCGGCACGGTCTATCTGGATGGAGCCTCACTTCCCGGAAAGGTTCTGATTCCGGATTTGGAGCCTGGCGTGGAACTGGATGTGTCGCATGACTTGTCATTTGATTCCGAGGGTCGCCATCAGGTGGAGGTTCGGCTGGATGAAGATGCCCTGCGTGAGGACAATCGGCGAATGCTGGTCGTGGAAGTGACCGAGCGTCGGGCGGTGCTGATTCTGGATGATGATGGCCGTCAGGAAGACGCAGCCTTCGTGGCCGCGGCGTTGAGTGCCGATCCGGTACTGACGGGTTTGACCGCCGACATCCGGGCTTCACAGTCGCTGACCGCTGCGGAACTTCAGACGTACGACTGTGTCTACCTGCTGAACATTCGCGACTTACCGGCAGATCTTGTCCTGCTTCTGGCCGAGTATGTTCGCGGGGGCGGTGGATTGGCATGGTTTCCGGGAGACCAGGCCAGTATTGCGTGGTATTCCGAAACCCTGCGTGCGCCGGAAACTCGTCTGTTTCCCGTTCCCCTTGGAACGATTCAGCAGGCAGCCCCCGAAGTACCCTCTGATGCAGCCGATGAAATCGCGTTTGTCACACCGGTGTTTGAAAAGCATCCAATTTTCGCCGTTTATAATACGCCAGATAGCCCTTTTCCGGAAACCGTGCAGATTGCGCGGTGGTTTCAGGTCACAGGTGACTGGAATGCGGACGACACAGAACGAGCGGATGGTGTTCGCACCCTGATGCGTCTGCAGACCGGGGAACCTGTTGCGTTTGAACATTCGCTGGGACAGGGAAAGATTCTGACATTTCTGATGGGCGCTGGTCGTCGATGGAGTAACTGGCCTGTTGCCCCGGCGGCACCGGGATATGTGGTGACGCACCTGCTGCTTCATCAATATCTCCAGAAGCCGGCCGAGGGACTTGAACTTCGTGAACTCACAGAGCCCTTGCGACTGCAGTGGCCGGCCAGTCTGTATACTGACGCGGTTGAGGTGTATCTGCCGGATGCAGGGCCGGGTGAGGAGCCGGTTGCGGAAACATTTGCCAGGCTGCAGGCGTCTCCGATGAATTCCGGCCGTGACGTTCCCCGGCAAAAAAACTCAGCCGCTGATACGAATGACACTCCGCTGTCAGCCCGACCAGAGCCACTTGCCGAACAGCTTTCCGTCACGGTGACTCAGGCGGAGCGTCCCGGTGTGTATCGCGTACGTCGATTTCGGCCGGAAGGCGCTGTCAACGATATTTTGATTGCACTCAATGTTCCCTCGACAGAAAGTGCCTTGTCTCTGGCTGATGAAGAATTGATCACTCAATCCACAGAACTCTCACATGTCCGAGTTCTGAACGCCGACGCTGCTGCGGCCCTTGGGGGCTCCAACGCAGGACGTGAATTGCGTTGGGTGCTTCTGGGATTGCTGATTGCGGTACTGATTGGCGAACAGATTGTCTCGCTGCGACTGAGTTTTCATCCGGAGGTTTCCCGATGAACACCTTCGTGCAGCCACCACCAGCGGACTCTCCGCAAGCGACAGACAATACGGAAACTGTCACAGGAACAACCGCGGCTGGAAACGTTCAGGCCAAACCCGGCTCATCGGCTACTGCTGTTGCAGGTTCCGACTCGATGAACGTCGAATCGCAGACCTTTCAGACAACGGAACTGGACCTGCCGGAATCCACCGCTGGAATTTTGCTGCTGTTTGCCGGACTGATTGCCCTGTTTGGTATCACCATTCGCACCTCTCTCAGGGATTCACGGTTTCTGAAGCGCGGCGTGCGAATCACCCTGTTGATACCGCGACTTCTTGTCGTGTTGAGCATCCTGCTGATCCTGCTGAATCCGCAGAAAAGAACGCAGTTAAGTCGCATTGAAAAATCACGAGTGGGCATTGTCGTCGACACATCACTTTCGATGCAGTGGCCGGCCCGGGATGTTGCCGCAGCGGGAACCACGAATTCACCATCAGGCACAGCCGCGGCGGCCGATTCGGCAGCATCGGAAAATCGCTCGGGGGCTGTGATTCGTGGCCTGATGGAATCAGGGGTCCTTGCGGAGATCAGCAAAACGCACGTCGTGTCTGTCTATACCTTTGACAATGGGCTTGCGGGACCATGGGCGGTGGTCAGCGGCGAAACCGTGAGATTTGTGGAACCGGAAGGTCAGAGTGATCCGACACCGGCGTCTCAGGACGTGGCAGGTAAATCTGCAAATGCGGCCACATTGTCGCTGGACAGCAAAAAGAACACACAGCAGACATCGTTGCCGGATCCGGCAACACTGGAAAAATGGCGGGACCTGCTACAGCCCCGGGGCAGCGAGACGCGTCTGGGAGAATCTGTTTATCAGCTGATTGGACAGCTTTCGGGCAGGACACTGGCCGGTGTGGTTGTGCTATCGGACGGCGTAAATAATGCGGGGCTTGACATCGAGCCTGCCAGAACCCGGGCAGAACGTTCAGGAACAAAACTGATCAGCGTGGGTGTTGGCAGCCTGAAACCGCAGATGAATCTCTGGATCTCCGGCATGCAGTCTCCGACGGATGTCCACCAGGGGGATCCTTTTGATCTGACGGTGCTGATTCAGGGGACGGCCCTGGAAGGACAATCGGCCATTGTGCGTTTGTTTCAACAGAGTTCAGAGGGGG
Organism: uncultured Planctomycetaceae bacterium; assembly: GCA_903871805.1. Taxonomy (GTDB): domain Bacteria; phylum Planctomycetota; class Planctomycetia; order Planctomycetales; family Planctomycetaceae; genus SXXK01. The sequence goes on from CAIQIE010000145.1 coordinate 20,988, forward strand.
GTGGAACGGACCGCAGACAAATCGCGGAACAGACGGTGACCCCCAAAGACGGGGCCCTGCCTGTTTCGGCCAGATTCACACAGACGCTGGCTGTCCCGGGGAAATACGATTTTATTGCCCGCGTAGAATCCGCAACCGGTGCCACTGAGATGACACTGGAAGACAATGAGCGTCGGCGCACTGTGGAAGTGACTGATCGTCGGATGCGTGTGCTGGTAATTTCCAGTGGCCCCATGCGGGACTATCAGTTCGTTCGCAACACGCTGTTTCGGCACAGTGGGGTGGAATCGGATGTCTGGCTGCAGTCGGTGACGGACGAGAATGCCGGCATGGTCTCTCAGGAATCGCGGCGGTTGCTGACGAAATTTCCAGCAACGGAAGCGGAACTTTTTGAATATGACGTCGTGGTGGCTTTTGATCCGGACTGGAGTCGTCTTTCTGCAGAGCAGCAAACCTATCTCAACCGCTGGGTCTCTGAACATGCCGGCGGACTGGTAATTGTGGCTGGAGAAATCTTCACACCAAAGCTGGCAGAGAATGCGGACGCCCAGCGTGACATCAGCGTCTTGTATCCTGTTCTGTTAAACCGGGTTGCACCGGCTGTGCAGTTATCACAGGCCGCTGAAGAACCGTGGCCTGTGACACCAACAGCGGAAGGACGGGTGACGGAGTTTCTCAAGATTGCGGATGAGTCCGGCAACACCAATGTGGATCTCTGGAAAGAATTCAAAGGTGTTTACCGGTCCTACCCCGTTCGCGGGCTACGAGACGGGGCAGTAGTCCTGCTTCAGTATGATAACCCCCGGGCGCGCACAGATGCCGGAGTGCCTCCATTTCTGGTCAGTCAGTTTTACGGGGCAGGAAGAACACTATTTGTTGGTTCTGCGGAAACATGGCGATTAAGGGAAATTTCGCCACAGGGACACCAGAGATTCTGGACCAGCCTCATTCGGGAAGCCGGACAGGGCCGTCGCAGCCGTGGCACGGCGCGTGGACTGCTGCTGCTGGACCGTTCTGAAGTCAATCCCGGCCAGGCGGTGATGCTTCGGGCTCAGCTTTATAACGCTCAACTGCAGCCACTTGCGGCACAGGACGTGTCCGTCAATATTCTTGACCCGGATGGCCAGCCACTCACTGTCCCTGATCGCCTCACACCGGACGGTCGCGGGCTTGGACAGTTCACCACTAATTTCCGCCCGACGCGACCTGGGCTTTATCAAATTTCCGTACCGGTACCGGAATCTTCTGATGTCCTGCGTGCAGTCCTGGAAGTGGTACTGCCGTCACTGGAGTCCCAGAATCCAACGCAAAGTGTGGAAGCGCTGACCAACCTGACAAAAGAGACACAGGGGCAGTATCTGGCGATTGCTGACATTGGGACACTGCCGTCCCTGTTGACAGATCAAAGCCAGCCAGTGGTTGTAGACGAACAGCTGCGAACACTATGGGACCGTGCATGGCTCATGTACCTAACCATCAGCCTGCTGGCCTTTGAATGGATTATGCGTCGCGTCTGGCGATTATCATAACCCAGGGAAACAATCCCTTACCTGAATACCCGCACAGCAGAAAACATTGGGAATTAGTGGCTCACTGAACCATTCCGGGAAGTGAACACTTTCGGCAAAAAGAGTCGATCAATCCCCCGAAACCCGCTAGACTTCCTCACCCTCCGATCTTCGGAAGCGCAACGTAATGCAACAGGCGACTGCTGCCTTTGGGCTGAGGGAAGGCACTTTCGGTTTATAAAGACACTCAGCGAAAAGTAAGAAGCGACAATGGCAAAGAAAAATTCAGTCGGAAAGAAATCAGCTGACGAAATAATTCCGGAGCTGGAAGATGTGGCAGAGGCTTTGGTGGCGGTAGCACCTGCCACTCAATCTGCCGTGGTTCATGAAGACGTACCTCAGGTAAAAACGCCAAAGCCAAAGGCCACGGAAGACCCGGGTGCGACTGGCAGTGTGGGGCTGGGCGACATTCGCAAGGCCGTCGCGTTTGCAAATTCCGTTGGGGGACTGGATAAGGCGATCGCCCTGCTGCAGATTGTTAAAGTTGCCAAAGAGGTCCAGTAGACGGCGGATGCCACAGCTGGAATCTCGCCAGAACGCTGCAGCAGGTTTGCAGCGGGACCTTTGAAAATCGGAAAGCCGCCCGGAAATCCCGGGCGGCTTTTTACGTTCTGGGCGAATCACGATCACCAAAATCAAAAAAAAATGGCAAAAATGGGGCCATCCATCTGTCGGGTTCCTTGCAAGTGTAGTTCGCGAATCGGTTTACTTCGGCAAGGCCGTAAATATTCGCGGAAGGTGTGGGCAGACGAGCAGGGATGTGTAGCGGCGTTTGTGACGAGGAGATTGCCGGGCTGGCGGGGATCATCACGTGATTCACGGCACTCGGTGTCAGAACGAATTGTCTTTCGCGCTTCCTGTGGGGGCCGCCTGAAATTCTGACAAACGTTCCGGGGCAAAATTCCAGAGTAGGAATCCAGCCACATCAGCAGGTGTGTTTCCTCCGATGTCCAAATCGGCAAGTTGCGTGGCCCCGGTGTCCTTTGCGATGAAATTCGATTCTGTTCAGAACGCCCGAGCGAGCATCCTCATGGCGTCGATTACGAGCACGAGCACCGCGATGCTGAGCACGAGCACGAAGAAGAGCCAGAACAAAGCGATGCAGAAGAACGCCTCGGCCTCGATGATCACAATCCTTCTGGAATTCAAGGGCA
>CAIQIE010000146.1 GCA_903871805.1 uncultured Planctomycetaceae bacterium
GTGCCGGCCGTCTGAGTAAACGGCGTATAGTTCCACGTAATGACGTCATCACCGGCCCCAGCGTCGATGGTGACGTTTCCTGAGCCCGCCTCAATCCTGTCGTTGCCGTCTTCCCCATAAATCGTGTTGGTTCCTTCGCCGCCAAACACCTGGTCGAAGCCGTGCCCGCCACGAATCGTGTCGTTCCCGCCACCGCCGTCGATGACGTCACCCGGGAAGTTGCGAGTGATGAAGTTGGTGCGGGTCAGCGTTACCGGGGTGCCATTTCCGTTCGCATCCGGTGCCGACGTGATCGGACGCCCCAGTTTGTCATAGTACGCAAAGGGCGTCACAACACCATTGTTGAGGGAATATATCTCAGAAACACGCAGTTCCGGATCCGTGAGTCCTGAGTAGATGGATCCTGCGACCGGCGAATACACGGCGACATCATGCGCAGCGGATGTCCCGTTGCCTTCAAATTCGTCACCACCATCCAGAACGTCGTCCCCGCCATAGCCAAAAATCACATCAAATCCGTCAAACGCGGTATTAGCCGTGGACGTGTCATCGTAGCCCCCGAAAATACGATCCGGCCCGTCGCCACCCCTCAGGATGTCGTCGCCCAATCCACCCTCAATAGTCACTCCGGCGTAATCATCCTTGATTCCGCTGACTTTCACTCGGTCATTGCCCGCACCACCCTGCAGCACATACACTCCGCCGGCAGAATTCAGCAATGAACTGTCGATATTGATGTAATCCTCGCCGCCCTGGCCATCAATCGTGATCGTGGTCATTCCAGTACTGATATTGGCGTCTGCAGTGCTCTCGAACGTGTCGTTCCCGTCACCCAGATTCAACGCAATTTCGCTGACAACACCATTGAGCTTGATAAAGTTGTAGGCATCATTGCCCGCCGTACCGGCCGTCACAATTTTGTGGACATCGGATCCCAAAAAGACCTCAACACGCGTTCCCGTACTGACAACAATTGCCTTCCCGTTTGCATGCTGCTGCCGCAGGGTGGCCAGCCTGTCTCGCAGGAATGTCTCTTCCGCCACCGTCGTGAATTCTGAATCAAAATATCCCTGCTGCAGCAGATAGGCCAGCGTCAGATTTTCATCAATCGGCAGCGCTTCCACCTTGTAGTTGTGCTTCGCACTGCTGCCTGTGTAACTTAAAGTCAGCACGTTTGAAGACGACAGGTCGGCAATGCTGTCAGGGGCTACGTGTTCACATTCCCAGTTGAAACTGGCAATCACTTCGTCCACAAAACGCTCTCTGGCTTCAAACAGCGTGATCGTGCTGAAGCCCATATCAAGGCCAATCCACAGATAGGCCTCAAGGAACACCTTCAACTCTCCATTGACATCAAACAGGCACTGCGGACCATGGCCCAGTCGCTTGATCAGTTCATTTCCATACAGCTTTCCGTCACCCACTGGCAGGTCGTTCAGAATCTGTGTTTCAAAGTCGTTCAGGTCAAAGTTGATCGTCGCTTCCAGACCTCCCATGACGCCGGCTTCCACAATGCCGCCGATCCCCAGACTCGCAATCGCTCCAATGGCCGCATTCAGCACCATTTCCGGCTGATCAGAAGACGTGTTTTCCTGTCCGTGGTCGTCCAGGTAGAAGCCATTAAAGATGCGCCATGCTTCCGCAGGCTGAAAACCGGTATTCATCCACTGCCGAATGCCACGTGTGTCATAACCAAAGTCGAAGTTGGTGGTGGCGCCAACCTTGCCAAACAGACCGGCATTCAACCCGGGGAATACCATGAAGGTCTTCTGATATTCAAAAAACAGATTCAGGTCAGGCAGGTCGTACCAGAACAGGTCCGTTTCGCCACGCCCCATAATGAAGTTCAGCAGCGAGGCAGGATCTTCCAGAACAGGGATCGTGAAGTTCTTCTTCGGCGGATTTTTCTTGGCCTTGGTTGCCTTGCTGGTGGTCTGCGGATTGCCGTCAAGCCCCTTCTGATCCGGGCCCTTCAGCTTCTGCTTTTGCGCCGCACTCAGGTTACTGTCGTCCTTGCCAGTGCTGACGGTATCAGTCTCGGATAATTCAGCCTTGGGATCCGCCACGGAATCGCCGCCCAGGTGGAACGTTCCAAAATTGATGCTGCCGGCAGAAGCCATGTCCTCCATCGTGGCCAGAAACTCAATCGTGCTCTGCAGAACCTCCAGCACCTTCGTCATCGTGTCCACGGTTTTTGCAGGAAGTCGCAGACGGGCAATGTCAATGAATCGCAACGGAGGTGTGGCAATACCACCCATCGGGAATTCCATCAGCAACAGGTCCACAACCGGCTTCAGGGGCTGCACAATGTCGTTGATCGTGCTCAGCGTGTCCCCCAGAAAACTGCGGAACATGCTGCCCACATCCAGTGTCACGTTTTCAAGCGTGACCTCGGGGCTGCCAAATTCGATGCTGGGCTTGCCATCCGTGGACAGCGTCATATCGCCCAGCAACTGCGTGTAATGAATCGTTGTCGACACGGAGGGCAAAAAGTTGGCGGCCGTCGTCTCTACCTCGGCCCGCACGTGCGCTGCGGCCGAGGCCGAGGCATTCATCGACAATGCGACACCTTCACCAAGTCGCCACTTTCCATCACCGTCTGCGTCACGAATATCAAGGCCAAAATGACCCCACAGGCCTGTGGACTCACCGGGAACCGTGGATTCCGTGAAATTCATCTTCAGAAAACCAATAGTCCCGGTCGCCGTCGAGCCGTCTGCCAGCTCTGCAGACACATCCAGCGCTAATTCTTCGCCCGCATTGTTCACGCCACTGGTGTCAATAAAGAAACCAATCCGCGGCACGGCTGTTGTGCTGACGTTACCGATCCCCAGCCCGATTCCCATCAGGTAGGTGATCGATGTCTCTACCTTCGCGTCAATCGCCAGATTCACACCGGGAATGCCGGCGCTGAAATCAATCGGCAGGTCTCCATCCACCAGCGTACCTGCAAACAGCAGATTGAATGTCAGCAGGCCATTTGCAGTGAATTCCAGCTGAATGTCGTCGGCGCTGGTGGGCAACTTGACTCTTAACTTGCCGGTGCTGTCGTACTGCTTCAGGCCATCCTCATCCAGATCCGGGACCACAAACACAAACATCTTCTGGTCAAAGTTGGACGGTGTGGCCCCCATGCTCTGATTAATCGCGTCAAATCCGTCATACAGCTCTGCGCGTATCATGTCCAGGACGCTGTCAATGATGCTGTTGCTGCCCTGATCCTGCAGCCATTTGCCAAGGGAACCAGAGCTGTACGCGCCGCCCGATTTTGTTCCCAGTACGTTTTTCCGGATATCCCGCAGATTCTTTGCGAAACTGTCAAACGCGCTGCCGCCAACGATCGGCAGTGAAATCGAATCAATGCCTTTAGCAACCGTGTCGATGCCGTCAAAGAAGCCTTCCATGCCGGACAGCATGTGCTCGGCATTGTCAATGTACGCCAGAAACGCCTGCACGGCATCAAAGTTCAGGCCGATCCGCGGCAGCGAATAACTGTAGCTGGTCTCCAGCGTCAACGTCTGATCCAGCGAGAACTCGGCTTCGGCATGCAGGGCATTGTCCCTGACCCCATTGCCGTCCACATCCCGCCGCGTTCCGCCCAGTGGCAGCGATTCCACCGGGAAGTACACCGGCAGATCAATCTCTGCAGAGCCGGACAATTTCGTCTGAAACGCTGAACTGAGCGCCATGGGCGAGATCCGTCCGTCGCCGTCCCCATCCGCCGCCGAATTACCGAGATTCGCATAAAAGTCGGCGCGGATCAACGCCGTTCCATCCTTAATCTTAAACCCCAGCGGCGGCAAGTCGATCCCGCCGATTGGCGGAATGTTGATCGCCAGCGTGGCGTCAATATCCGAGGCGACCCCCGAAGCACTGGCTGTCACACCAGTTTCCGCATCCACGTAGAAGGTCGGTTGAAAGACATTGGACAAATCAAAGCCGAAACCCAGATGCATGTCGACGCTGGCGCTCAGCGTCACCGGCGCTGTCATGCTGACGTCCAGATACTTGCCCACATCAAATCCCAGCCACTGTTGCAGATTCAGCTGATCAATATCCAGATTGATGTTATAGGTCCGAGTCACGATCTGCTGAAAATCGAGATCGAAGTCGAAGGCGCTGTCATTGTACGACAGTGTCACGGGATTGACGCTGCTCGACAGCCCCAGAAAACTCTGCAGCTCCGCGTTCAACTCATCCTGCAGCTCTTTGATGTTGCGCGCTTTGTCACGGACCGTGTGAATCGCATTGCGAAAGCCCGCCGCAAAGGTGGCAGAATCATTCCCCAGCATCTCCGCCAGACTTTTGTCAATCACCGGCAACTTGTTGTAAAGCTCCCCGTCACGCACTCGTACCAGCGACAAATTGCCAACACTGTCCGTCAAAGACGCAGGCGGTGTGGATGTTTCCCACAACTGGACGCCCGTCTTCACGTCGACCGTCTGCAGATTCAAGGCGACGTCGTCCGCGGAATACGTGGACAGATAACGGTAGTGATCAACCGCGTACGGTGTCAGCGCGCTGCTGTTCTGTCCGGTCGGACGTTCAATCCCGTACACCGTGCCCGTGACTGTCCCCGTCCCTGAAACCTGCCATTTCAGCAGCCGCAACGCCCGGCCGTTGTCACCCTCGACCACGATCGAGTCCTGGGTGCCATTTGTTACGACCGGCGTGTATCCCGCAGAGATCACCGTGCCAGCCTTCCAGACCTCACCGTAGACCTTGAGCGATCCCCCCGTGTATTCGCCGGATGCTGTATCCAGAGTCCCGTTCACCAGCTGACCGAGCAGTTGTGTATCGGTGCCGACCAGATCGTCCGCAACGCTTTCCAGGGCCGCCAGAATCGTGTCCAGCGACAAGCCGCTGAATTTCACAAGGTCGGACATCCCCGTAATCTGAATGGTCGATGGAATGGCAGCGAGAAATCCCGCAAGCGAAGTGTCGGGAGAAATCAATGCGCTCGTTGCCGTAATGTAGCCAGTGCCATCCACAATATTATTAAGGACACCAGACCATCCGATCGGAAGCACAATGGTATAATGGCTATCATCGCCCAGGAAAGGACTCAGATTTGCGATCATTGTGTAGGCGTCTCCGCCTGCCTGAAGATCTTCAAGTGTCAGTTTCTGATTCAGACCGATCCCGGCGGACACGCTCAACGAAAGTACAGCATCGGTAGACTCCAACCCAAGCGGACCAAGATTGATTCCAAAGTCCATTGTCTTGATAAACTGGCCATCAGCCGTGCCGTCAGCAGGCTCTTCCTGCACCACCACAACGGTGGTATCACTGTAAATGTCATATGTGGCAGAGACGACAGTGTAGATATTGTCGTTTCCTGTCGAACCGCTCAACGCAATACGGTCGCCAGCCACAACGTGACCATTGTCGGAATTCACCTGTCCCGTCGGAGTCGTAATGTCTCCCGCGACAGTGAATGTCCGATCGGTGACATTCACACCGATGACTGCCTGCTGCACTTCACCAAACGAAACACCAGCACGCACCTTCGGATCCAGCGTGAAAAACTGTCCGGAATTGTCGATGCCGAAAATAAAGTCCAGGAACACGCCCGCCGTAAGTTGCAGCGGCTGACTCTGTGTCGTGGACAGCCCAAAATTGAACGGCAACTCCACATCGATCCCATAGGCCGACAAATCCAGTGAAAGCGTACTCAGGTCCAGAACAATGGACTGGGAATACGTTGCCAGATCAACCGTCACATTGTATTCCTGAATGCCCGGCTGGGCCGTGACCTGAATGCCGTTCAGCCCCTGAAGTGCCAGCAGCATGCCGTTCGTATCGGGAGTTGTGTCTCCTGCAAAATAATCTCTCATCGCAACCGCAATGACATCGACCTTACTATTCACCAGTGTCCCGAAGTCAGCGATGTTCACCCCCAGCACTTCGGTCAGACTGACATCTGTAAACGGAATCGTGCCTGCCGCTGACAGAAACGTATCGATGCGACTCCCCAGACTCTGAGCCCAGTCTCCAAATTCGTCAAGCCCCGCAGAAAGAGCCACGTCAGAACTCAGGCCCGTACGAATCAGATCCACCGTGGGATTTAATCGTACTCCGGTCTTCA
>CAIQIE010000147.1 GCA_903871805.1 uncultured Planctomycetaceae bacterium
CTGGACTACATTCGAAGCTTCCGGAAGGTATTTCGGAATGAGGCAGGCCTTGCCAAAAACTGTCGGGCGTTCCGAGGTCAACGGCGTCTGAACAGGGCCCGAGCGATCAGTTCCTAATCGCCACAGTGCGTTCAGCTTCCAGGAAGTCCATCTTGGAATTGGGGTGGTGTTTTTGAAACTCGCATTGAGTTATCGCCGAAACTTGCTTTTCACTGCCCCTGACAAGTGTCTGCAATTCTTCAGCCGGACAGTCTATCAAATTTTCAGGATTCTGGCCTGTATGCTGGCGACACAGTGGCGGCTTTGGAGCGACTGTAAAGCATTAGGCGGTGTGACTGGATTCAGTTCAAGGCTTCCGGAGAGAATTTTCGTGTTGGCAGGGCTGGCAAAAGCCTCAATGGCGTTTCAAAGCCATTGGCTTCTGGGCTGCGCCCCCAACATATGATTCCGGATATCCGTATGCGTTTACCAAAGCCAACTTCTCCAATTCAGCTGCAGTCATACGGCGTGTGGCACAGCACCAACTGCCACCGCCCCTTGCGGAAGAAATGGGCTGTGGGAATTGTTGGTGAGAACCAGGAGGTTCGGCCGATCGAAAGGCTGGGGTGCATCGTCTCGAGTCGCTGTGTATGGGCGGTACATCTGGGCAGCAGCATATGGGTGGCACCCTGGGACGTTGACGGTCAATGCAGACGAAGTGTTGGGCGAGACCTTTGAAGTTCATCAAATACGACAGGTGGGTGGCACCAAATGGCTTTTGGTAGCATATGGGTGGCACCCTCGGGCGTTGACGGACGAAGTGTTGGGCGAGACCTTTGAAGTTCATCAAATACAACAGGTGGGTGGCACAGAATGGCCTGCAGCACCGAATGGCCTGCATGCAACGGGTGGGTGGCACCAAATGGCCTTTGGGAGGCCAGATGAAAAGTGGGTGGCACACTTTTTTCTCCATTGTTTGCTTGTACCTGTTGATCAGGGAGTTGCTTTGCTGATCGTTCTTCCTGTCTTTGTCTTCCGCTGGTTTCTCCTATACTGCTGAATAATGCTCCACATTGTGGCGATGGTGTGTTGAGTTCTGGCATTGGCAGAGGAGTTCATGTTCATGGATTGCGTTCAGTTGTTTCTGGTTGATGCTTTCACGACTTCTGCGTTTCGCGGCAACCCCGCTGCGGTTTGCCTGCTCCCCGAGGTTCGTCCGACGGAGTGGATGCAGAAGGTGGCCGCTGAGATGAATCAGGCGGAAACTGCGTTTCTTTATCCGGATGATGGATCGCTTCGACTTCGCTGGCTGACTCCGACTGTCGAGGTGGATCTTTGTGGACACGCGACACTGGCTACTGCGCATGTCCTGCGGGAACTGGACGCACAGGGGCAACTGCCGAAGTTTCTGGAGCCTTACTGGCGTAATGCCGGCCTGCGGGTTCACAGCAGAAGCGGTGTCCTTGCGGCAGAATCGTCTGCGTACGGAATCACACTGGATTTTCCAGTCACGCCTGCGAAGGCTATTTCAGTACCGGATGGGCTTGCCAACGCACTCGGAGTTACCGAATCACAGATTCGATTCTGTGGACAGTCGGCATTTGATTACCTTGTGGAGCTGGATTCAGCGGCCAGAGTCCGTGAGCTTCGGCCTGATATGAAGATGCTGGCGTCTTTTCCGGTTCGCGGTGTCATTGTGACTGCGACGGGAGACACTTCGGATCACGATTTCCTTTCCCGTTTTTTTGCTCCTGCTGCCGGTGTTCATGAGGATCCGGTGACAGGGTCGGCTCACTGTGCACTTGCCCCCTACTGGGCGATCAAATTTGGTCGAGAGACACTGTTTGGATTTCAGGCGTCTTCTCGGGGGGGACATGTACGAATGGAACTGCGGGGCGAGCGCGTGGCCCTGAGTGGCCGGGCTGTAACTGTTTCTCGTGGAACACTGCTGGTATAACCAGCCCGGAGAACATTTATGGATCGCCAATTTCCGGCATTATCGTGTTCCATGGATGGCAGTGCGGATCAGGACCGGATTTCGCTTGCTCACGGAGAAGGGGCTCGGGCCAGTCGCCGTTTACTCCTCGAGTTCATTCTTCCACGTTTGCATGCGAGCAGACGACAGGCCGAAGTTGGCAACCATCCGTCAGAGAAGGATTCCATCGGGGCAATCATTCAGGATGCCGCTGAGATCGTCACGAATCAGCGTCAATTGGCATTTTGCACTGACAGTCACACAATCACTCCTTTGTTCTTCCCAGGCGGTGATCTGGGTTCGCTTGCCATCTTTGGAACAGTCAATGATCTTGCCGTTTCCGGAGCCGTTCCTCGCTGGATAAGCCTTTCACTGATTCTGGAGGAAGGTTTGAAGCTGTCTGTCCTGGGAGCCATCCTTGATAGCTGCGCCCTGGCTGCGTCACAGTGTCAGGTTGAGATTGTGACGGGCGATACCAAAGTTGTTCCCCGAGGTGCCGTGGATGCAATCTTTCTGAACACAAGCGGAATTGGTGAATTTTACGAGACTCCACCTCCGGGGCCCTCGTCGATTCAGGTAGGTGATCGGATTATCGTTTCCAGCTCAATCGGCCGTCACGGTACTGCTGTGCTGGGTTTGCGTAATGGTCTGAAGTGGTCGTCCGGATTTTGCAGTGACTGTCGGACCGTTTTTCCTGCCATACGGGCTCTGCGGAGTGGCCTGCCTTCCGGAATTCGCTGCATGCGAGATGCAACCCGCGGCGGCGTTGGTGCGGTCCTTCAGGAGTGGGCTCGAGAGTGTCAGCTGTCGTTGCAACTCAACGATTCTGCAATTCCAGTTTCTGCCGAGGTGCGGGGCGCCTGCGAACTGTTTGGCATCGATCCGCTTTATCTTGCGAATGAGGGTACGTTTGTCGCTGTTGTTGCGGCAGAAGTTGCATCGCAGGCTGTTGGAGCAATTCAAAAATGTCCCGGCTTTGAGGATGCAGCCGAAATTGGCGATGTTCATCCGAGGGGCATTAGCCCGGTGACCATTAGCAGAATTGGCGGCCGCATCCGACCGTTGGATGAACCGACCGGTGCGCCATTACCACGGATTTGCTGAAATCACAATGACCGTTCACAGTCGTAATTCTGACGTGACTGCGATTCCGGGTTCGCCATGCAAACACTGCTGGCTGGATGCATACTGCTGGCAAGGGGGTGCTGCTGCGGTAATCGATTCGTTCCGCAGTCTACGCACTTGCAGACGCAAGTCACATCTACCGAGCAAAGCTCTTTTGGTAAAACGGTTGCCATCGCAGGGAATGTACAGCAACCATATACAGGTTCCTAAAATGTTTGGTGATTTGTCCCGATTGGCTGACGTCCTACCAGTAAAGGATTGAGGGAATTCAGCGTTTTCTTGGGGTATCACTACGTTAGTCATGAAACATCGAGCAGGCCGTTACCAAATGAGCAAGCGGCCTACCGTGAAGGTCGAAGTTGAGTGACCCCGGCGAATGAGGCAAACGTGTTCAACGGGTAAAGGGAAAGATTCAGCAGTCGCCAAAACGCATCCCTGTCGCCATTCCCGATGCCACAATTGCGGAGCAAAAACCTGCCGCCGTAATAGTGGATCGCAGGATCTATCAGAGGACCTTTAGCAGCTTGAGAAATTCCCGGCAGAAGGCTGGGTGAGCCGGCCACGCAGGCGCGGTCACGAGATTGCCGTCGACAAGCGCGTCGTCAAGTCCGATGGGGCGGTAGATTCCCCCGCTCAGAGAGATTTCCGGACTGCAGGCAGGATAGCATGTGCAGGTTCGATTCTTCAGAATTCCTGCGGCGGAAAGAATCTGAATACCATGACAAATCGCCGCGATAGGTTTTCCAGCCGCATCAAATTCTTTCACCAGCGTCAGCACTCTGTTGTCCAGTCGCAGGTACTCCGGTGAACGCCCTCCCGGAATCAGCAGCCCATCGTATTGGCTCATCACCACAGATTCAAAACTGGCATTTAGTGTGAAGTTGTGTCCCGGCTTTTCTGAGTAGGTTTGGTCACCTTCGAAGTCATGAATTGCCGTTCGAACGCGGTCACCTGCTTTCTTGCCTGGACACACGGCATCCACCGCGACGCCAACTGTCTGCAATGTCTGAAAGGGGACCATGATTTCGTAATCTTCAACAAAATCGCCCGCAAGCAACAGTACTCGCTTTGTTGTCATCACAGATTTTCCGGGGAGAAGGCCTGGTACTGGAATTAACAGGATCCCGATCACGAGGGCAAATGCAAGCAGCCGCCCATTGAATCAGGAATAATTTCACACCTTGTCTGATTGTCTGAGGAGCCGTACCTGTTCAGCCTGTCAACGGAAATTCAGGCAGGCAGAGCAGTTGTCCATAGGAAGCCTTATTACAACAGCCACGGTATTCGGCTTCAGGAATTACCGGGACTACTCCGTCTACCATGTATTATTTGTCGCTGTTCATTTGATTCAACAGCCCGCGAGCCTGCAGAATAACGTCTGGTGCAAACGATGTTGAGGACACCAGCGATGAAACGAGATCACGCGTTTCCTGCTTTTCCGATTGACTCATGTGAACCCACAGGTGACCGACGGCCCGCAGGCAGTTTCTTGCCAGAATTGGTTGCTCGGCAGTATAGGCCTGCTCGGCCGCAATGAGTTCTTCCTGCGACTTCCCCTGGATTGAAGCTTTGTCAAAGGATTTTTGCGTATCCCTGAGCAGTCCTGTGAGTGCTGCCACAGCCGCGGGGTCGCCGTTGCGGGCAAGCCCCATCACAGCGTTGGCTCGGGTCTGCCGATCGCCATCGAGCAACATGATTTTCAATTGCTCGATCGCTGAAGGTCCACTGACGTTGGCCGTGGCATAGGCCGCGAGGTGTCGGATGACAGTTTCCTGATCCTGAGTGGCTCGACGAAGTTCTTCCAACAGGGCGGCATCAGAAATCGTCGGCTCTGCGAGAGGATTTCTCGCTGTCTCGATCGTCTCGTCGCCTTTTTCAACGTCATATCCCATGGCTTTATCGAATCGACGTCCGGCAATGGCTGCGACTGCCATCAGGCTGCTTTTGCGGACCTCGATATCGCGTGACTGATCCATGGCATCGGCAAGAACCGGAAGTGTTTTTTCATCTGCATCCAGTGCACCAAGGGCGCGCACCAGGAACTCCTGCTGAAGTACCTCTTCTGATGCCGGCGTTGTGGAACGCAGTGATTCACGAAGCAGCGCTGTCAGTGCGTCGGCAACGAGTGGATTGGATGTCAGGGGCTCTCGGTCCCGTGGGGGACTGAGTTGTTCGTTCCGGATCATCTGTGCCAGTTCCTGCGCGGCGCGCCACTGACGATGTTCGTTTCCACTACCGAGATCTGCAACGAGTGGAGTCCAGTCATTTCCAGAGTCAGCGAGCTTCCCGAACAATGCCCACACTGCTACCACGGCCATCACAATCAATGCCGGAATCAAAAACAACTGCACGATGAATCCGGCGGACGGAGGTGTCACGGGGGGCAAATCTTCCGGTCGACCTCCTGCGGCCAGTGTCACTCGATCGGATTGTGAACTTCCCTCTGTCATTGTCTGATTCCCGGGTAATAGTAAGTCAGTTTGCGCAGGTAAACGGAATCTGTCCTGGCCGAAATTCAGCTTCTGTCTGCAGAAGTGCCAACGGTCAATGGCCCGGAAAACAGGCCCTAGTTCGTCCGCCACACGATGAAATTCTATGATCGTTTTGGCAATATTGCAGCCGATGTCAAAAAACTGCTGCCTGCGGGAATCACCAAAAGCCGGAAAAGTCAGTTAAACAGCGTAATCAAGGGGAATGCACCATTTTTGAAAAATTTGATTCCGCGACACCCCGCCCCGGAATTCGTGGATTTCCGGCACGCCATCTCTTCCCTATCATTCGCAAACAGTCTGTAACGTCGACTTCCTGTCGACGCACGTTGAATACCAGACAAAGTCACTCATCAGGAACCCCTTGGAGTCAAGAACAGGATGTCCGAACAGAAAGCGACAAATGTCACGTGGCATGCCCATAAAATTACACGCGAAGACCGGCAGAAGCTGAATGGTCACCGCGGTGCTGTTCTCTGGTTTACTGGTCTCAGTGGCTGTGGGAAAAGCACGATCGCCAACGCGGTCGATCAACTGCTACACGAACGAGGCGTTCACACCTTTGTTCTGGACGGTGACAACGTTCGGATGGGATTGAACAAAAATCTGGGATTTTCCCCGGCAGACCGCACAGAAAACATCCGCCGTATTGGCGAAGTCTCGAAACTGTTCGCGGACGCCGCGACGATCGTGTCCACAGCATTCATTTCGCCGTACAAGGCGGACCGTGATATGGTGCGAGCACTGTTTCCGGAAGGCGAATTCATCGAAATTCTGGTCCAGGCAAGTCTGGAAACCTGCGAATCCCGAGACCCCAAGGGATTGTATAAGAAGGCCCGAGCCGGCGAGATCAAGGACTTTACGGGCATCAGTGCTCCGTATGAAGCTCCGGAAAAACCAGAGATGGTCCTCGATTCAGACAACAAAGGGATCGAAGAACTGGCTCGCGAAGTGATTGCTTTCCTCGGCTCAAAGGGAATTCTGCCGGCCTGAAGCATTGTTTTGACACAAGCTGCTGAAGCTAAACCGGCGGGAGTATTCCTGCCGGTTTTTTTACGCGCGTGGCGTCAACTAAAAGCATCAGGGGCCGCCGTTCTCACCCTGCGGGAATAACGACCGCGTTCAAGAGCGAGCTGAGGCCAGCTCGCTCCAATACAACTTCCAGAGGCTGTAAAAACGCCGTCTGATCGCGGTTACAATCAGGGGATAACCTGACTGATGGCCGCACGTTTCCCGTCATCCAGCAGTCGGTCCTGACGCACCTTTTGTAACGTCACTGGCCACTTTACGCCACGTGGCAAACCGACGGTCTGCTTTCTTAGGGCTTTTGAGTCTTCGGTTCCTCGACTGCGGCCGGGGCCACGCTCGCCTTGATTGCGTTGATCACGCTTTCTGTCTGATCTTCTTCCCTTGCATTTTCCGGGGGAGTAAACGAGAAGATTGATTCGTCAACAGGTTCGTTGACTTTCAGATTTCGCAAATCCAGTGTCAGAAGCGGCCGCGCCAGCTTTTGGGCAGGGTCTGCACTGTGTTTCAGAAACTGAATTCTTCGCAGCAGCATTGTCTCGCTGTCCACGTAAACTCTCACATACTCGGGAACAAAAGGCCGCGAATCCACGAAGGTCCCTTCGGGCAGACCGAAAACCTCTCGTCTTACACGATCGCTCCATCGTCCGGAAACCTCCAGCAGCGAGCGTTCGCCAGCCTTGACGACCTTGACGGGTGCAAAAACCATCGCCGCCTGAAGTCGGGACACAAGTGCGCGTAAACCGCCAACTCCAAGATCCATAGCTACGTTGTTTGCGTCATAGCCAGACACTGAAGAAGCGGCATCAAGAATGTCTTTCAGATTGCGACGTGTTACACGGACATTTTCACCGTTTTTCCAAGTTGTGTGAACCACGGAGCCGTCGGACACCTGCAGCAGTTCGCCGCGATTGTCTTCTGGCTTGAGATCCGGGGCAGCCGCGTCCAGAGCATTCTGTCTGGCATCATCGGACCGGATGGCCGACATTGGGTAGATTCGGTAGATCAGGTGAACTCGGTTGCCCGAAGCTTCAGTGTATTTGCCGGCAGCGATCAGTTTGATACCGCCGAAAACGGCCATTTGCTGAAGATCGCACTGCAGAGAATCCAGGGATTCGAGACGCGAGCGAGCCTGATTCAGGACTTCGTCGGCTGGCGGCAGTTTCGAATCCGTTGCCTCTGGAGAGGTCGGTGTATCCTGCGCAGCGGCAGTCTTCGCCGGAGTAGCAGCCTGTTCGTCGGCGACCTCTGCTGCCGCTAATGTCACCATCAGCAGACAACAAGCCGCAAAACAGGCCGAAATCCTTAAAACTGGCGGATCGGGAAGGATTTGATGTTTGTAATTCATGTTCGGAATTTGCTGGATTTGTCAAAGATTCGAAGGGTTACTACCCGAAAACAGAGGAGAAGCACCGTTGGAATTCGGCTGAGCGACTGTTTCAGGGTGGATGTTGCACAGAAAACGCGGCATTCGTCAATCGAAGCGGGAAATTGCACAGCGTGCGTTCCGGGGCTGAGTCAATCAGTTCTGCGGCAACAGTGTAACGTCAATACCCCGTGGGGGTCGACGCCAAACTGGTGCCGATCGGTAAGAGTCATTTGTGTTTATTATGGATACGGTTATCTGCCGGTTGCCGTTGGATCGAAGTTGGGTATGCCTCGATTCACGAAGCATCTCAAGGAAGGGGTAGCGATGAGATATTACTTTCTGGCCCTGGGCGCCCTTGTGGTGGTCTGCATGGGCTGTGCAACGATGGACGGAACGTCCATCGTGAAATCCAGTCAGCACGTCGCACCTCCCGCGGCTATGCTCCAGCATCCTGGTCCGATGGTGGACGGGCCTGGTCCGGGTGTACTTGGAGTTCTGGCACAGGGCGGGCCGATGATGGCTGGTCCCGTCATGGCCACTCAGGTGAAGTTCATTGGACAGGATGGAATGTCAGTGGGCTGGCTGTCCGGCTCTGCACTCGCCCGTAATCAGCGTTTTGTGCCCGGGCGGGCCGACTTTCCTCAGGGATCAATCTACCAGTTGGTGCTCTCAAACATTTCCGGCGAAGGCTGGGAAGGTCAGAGCCTCTATCCGACACTGGAAGTCCGGGGAGCTCATCCGAACACGATGGCTTACCTGCAGCACAACACCGTGCCGCTGGAACTTACAGAAGAAGACCTGGAGCACATCCGCAGCAACAACATGGTGACGAAAGTCATCTACCTGCCGAATCCTGAGTTTCAGGCTCGGGCAATCGCTGGCGTCGAAACGCTGGTCTCCACGACACTTGATCCAGGCGTGGATCCGATTCAGCAGGCGGAACGCATGGGTACGATCATGCTGGTTCTGCGAGTCGGCAACAAGGAAATGAACTTCGAACAGCCGCAGATGGCTCCTCAGCCTGATGGCAGTGTACAGCCAGTGTCATTTTCCACCATGGACGGCGATGCTGGCGAGTATGTACCGCCGACCCCGATTGGCATGCTGCCAGCTCACATGCAGGGAGTTCCTGGAGCGATGATGGCTGCCGTAGGTGCTCCGGGAAGTCATGTGCCTGTCTCAGGTATGGGGCCGACTCCGGTCTGGGGTTCACCGATTACCGGTACGCCGATCGGTCTGCCAGGTCCTCCACATCTTCCACTGGGAGGTCCTGCCGGTCTGAAGTCTCATACCATTCGTAACCTCAGCGATAACAAAATGCCGAGGCCTGTGGACCACATGCTGATTGATGTTGAGCACGATCCGGGCTACAGCGTTCCGGAACCAGTGAAGCACATTCAGTATCGCGAGAAGCATCCAGTCTACGAACCGGGTGAAGTTTCAACTCCGAGCTCACGCGGGGCTGTCTTCTCTCCATGAGCTGATGTCAGACGCTGTATCTGAAATGCTTCAGCCTTTGTTCTGATCAGAATTCGCAGGGGCGATCGAAGCGGCAGCTTCCATCGCCCCTGTTTTATGTTCAATGGCCCCTGTGTTTATTGAGGTGAAGCTCTGATGAGAGTCGCAACTCGAAAACTTCTGTGCACTTTCGCTGTGGCTCTTGCCACCTGCGGAACAGTATCCGCCCAGAATCCCTCAGCTGCTCCCTACTATCAGCCTCTGAATGACCGCCTGCCGCCGGGTTACAACGCGGAAATTCTCGAAAGAGTCCGCAGGGATGGCTGTTTCTGGCTGCAACCAGTGCGGGTTGAGTTGCCCACGACGGGGACGGTGTCTGTTTATTCAGCGTCCCCGGAACCACTGAAGTCCGACGAAGCTCCGTCCCAATTCTCCGTTGCCACCGGACATCTCTATCGTCTTCGCATTGCGGAGATGCCTGAATTTCCTGGCGTTGAATTGTTCCCGTCCATCGAAATTCTGGACAGGCTGCACCCACCTGAAGGACTCAGCGAGAGCTATCCGATTCCAATCGTCTTTGAGGAAGAAGATCTTCGGGCTGCGGTCGATGGACTGCTGGTCACGAGAGTCATCTATCTGGAAAGACCTCAAACAGCAGCGTCAACAGACCCTCTTCGCAGAGAGAAGCCGTTGAACGTGCCGCCTGGAGGCAATGCTATCGAAGCCGCTGGACAGCACGGTCGACCGATGGTGATTGTCCGACTCGGAGGCCGCGTGCCTTCCGGTCCGGACACTCCTGCTTTGTTCTTCGGCAGTGGTGGCGGTTTTGAGCCGGGGGAAGCTATACCCAGCGATGCAGGGGTGGCGAGAATTCCCCGTAAACGCCAGAAGTCGGTTGTCAGTCTCCAGTGAAATGAGCAACTGGATTCCGACTTTTCCGCTGAAGCAGCGTCGCAGCAACATCAGAGATGTTTCTGGTTGCTCCGAGTGCCTGAATGAAGACTGTGATATCAGTTTACCCGGAATTTGCAGGACGACACGCATGACAGCCTCTCACTCTTTTCAACGTCGTCTTCTGACTGCCGGGCTTGCT
Organism: uncultured Planctomycetaceae bacterium; assembly: GCA_903871805.1. Taxonomy (GTDB): domain Bacteria; phylum Planctomycetota; class Planctomycetia; order Planctomycetales; family Planctomycetaceae; genus SXXK01. Next base: position 10,515 of record CAIQIE010000147.1, read on the forward strand.
GGAACCGGATTGTTTTCCCTTGCGGGATGTGGCATTACCAGTGTTCTGCAGCACGAGCCGGATCACGTCTATTCCACAACGACCCCGCAGATGCTGGAAAATGAAGCCGGTGGCGATCCGGTGCCTGTGCCGGCGAGGTATCCGGAGCAGGCTGATTCAGATCAGAGAGCATTCAGAGCAGCGATCGGCAATCTGGTGCTTCGTCCGGTTGCCATGCATGCTGCTGAAGAAGTGGAAGAAAGTGCCGAGAGCGATGAAGGTGTAATTCGCCTGACTCCATCAGATCGATCGAATCGCACAGGCCTAACACTGCCCGCCGGTCGGCAACAGCTGCCGTCTGCGGTTTCGCCCCCGGCTGTCGTTCAGGAATGTCCACCAGGATATTTCTATCCCGCTGAACCACGTCTTCAAGTGGCCCCCAACGGAGTTCCGCTGCAAAGGATGGAAACGATAGCGCCGTCCGGCCTGGCGGATCTGTATCCCGATGAGTACCTCTACGATGGCGGGGATCGGGAAGACGCGGCCGCGATGCACGCGAAAATCCGCAGCGGAATTGAAAGCGAGGATACCGTTGCCGGATATGTGGACGCCACTGGAACCAGGAAAACTGTCGCTTCGAATCGTGTTGCTATCTATTCGCCACGATTCGGGTCGGTTCGCTCTGTAGCCGGACTTGTCGCTGACACGAAAGTCGACAAGGCTTCCGGAGCACGGGACGCGATCGCCATCGGCAATCTGAAGACCGGTCGTTCGGCTCAGGAAAACACGTCGAAAATCGCCCTCACCGAAATGGAAAATCACGAACGGGTCGACGGCATCATCACCAGACGGCCTGCGATGCAGTCTCAGAACAAAAATCGTCCGGTCCAGTCCACCAAGGTTGACGAAGGCCATGAGGGACGCGTCGCTGCGGGAGCGCATACATTCAACCGCCGTCAGGCCTTTGTACTTGCTCAGCAGAGACAAAATGCAGAAGCCTGGACTCGTGAACAGTTCCCTGTGATCACCGCATCCACGGGATCCGCGTCAGAGATCGAAGCTGTTTTCCGAGTGCAGCAGTCCGTGGGACTGGAAGACCAGAATCGAGGCGGAATTCTGCATCTCGTCAAGCTGGCTGACCGCGAGTCCGCAAAAGCGGGAGAGATTATCCGCTTCACAATTCGCTTTGAAAACACCGGTGATCTGAACCTGCATGATGTGCGTATCGTCGACAATCTGACGCCGCGACTGGAATACGTTGAAGGCTCCGCAACAATCGACGGACAACATCCGGGCTCAGTCTCGATTGAGCCCAACGGTGAGGGCAGCTCAGTGCTGACATTCACTCTCGATGGTCCTTTGCGTGGTCACAAGTCGGGCACAATCACCTTTGAAGCCTGTGTCAGGTAACCCTGACAGCGCGAGCGGTAGAGGCTGGCAGGTGAATTAGTACTCGTCGGAAGGCTCTGGCAGCATACCGACATTCAGACTTCTGGCCACTCCTCAGAGCCCATGAGCGCCGTGACGTTGTCGCCGATTCTGACAAGTCCAGGGCTGCGAACAATTGCGGTAATACCCCCGTGAACCAGCATGGCGGCATATCCGCCCTGCCCCAGATTTTCTTCCATGCGGGAGCAGGGAGGACAATTACCGGAACCGGAAAGTACGGCATCCCCGATGCGAAACGTCTGGTGACGCAGTGCTGCCAGGTTGATCCCGGAAACGATGATGTTCCGACGGAGTAGTCGAGGATCAATCCCTTCCCGCCGCAGAAACGCAGCCACAACCGGAATGTGTTCTGCCTGAAGCAGCGTGACCTGTCTTTTGGAGGCTCGAGTCGGTCGACAGTGATGATCGCCCTGAATTCCCCCTTTGACGATTTCCACGCTGTCCGGGGTCACGATTTCCGCTCGCGATGTCGGAGAAATTCCCAGCCATTCCACGCGACCGACTGCTGTGTTTCCGCGCAACAGTTCCTTCAGCAACTCCATAAATTGTCCTCGCACTCACATCCAGAGCTATGTGTTTCAGCAGCCCGGCCGCTGTCTCGTTGGAGGCAAACAGTTTTGGCTGCGTCGTCCGGCAGCACCGGCATGTGAAGATCGACGTCCGTCTGCCACCCACGCCTGCAACGACGCTGCCCCCGGATTCTAGACACCTGTTCGCGTGCAACACCAATTACCATGGCAAAATCCCGCGGGTTGGCGTCTCAGGATCGATTGTCTGTTGCCCAGTGCCTTCGATCTGTCGCAGCCGCATCCGCCACTTCTGCCATAAGTTGTCTCATTGCGATTCAGTCCAAAGGGCTGGCAGAAAATAGCCGGTGGCAAGCCCCGCGCCGCTACCGGAACCTCCCCCACACCCGCACCAACCCTGAAAGGGTTGCAGACAACGCGCCACAGCCCCGCGTCGTCCGGCATCGCCCCCTGCGAACCGCCCACCGCTAACTCCCCACCGCCATTCATACAAACACCGGGTGACGTTGTGTTCGGTGGCCAAATGGTGTGTCCGTGATTTTTTCGCCAACGGCGATAGTCATCGTAGCCTGGGGAAACTCCCCAGGACATTGGTTTGGTTCCGTTGCCTTTTGGCCAACGGCCATAGTCAAGCCCCAATCCCAGACCTATGGTAACGTTCAGGTCGCTGGCACCGGGACAGGCACCCATGACGCGACTTCCCTGATCGCGATTCAGCCTGAAGGGCTGGCAGAAAATAGCCGGTGGTAAGCGTAGCGCCGCTACCGGATTTTCAGACACACCCCTGATCCAACCCTGAAAGGGTTGCAGACAATGTCAAACGATAGGTGGCTGGCCCCGGATTCGGGCTGCCGCTACTGGGTTCCTATGAAGAAGCCGCCGAAATGCTATCCGACGATGGAATCACCGTGAGCGTCAACAAGCTGCGGGAAGTCTGCGGTCGCATTGGCCACAGGCTTGTGCAAATGACAACTTCGAGAAGCATGCAGGTCGAAGGAAGCGTGGAAAAGCGTCGCATTGTCGTCAGCATGGACGGTGGCCGAGTTCGTTTGCGGGAGCCTCGCAAAGGACGCACGAAGAAAGGGCGTAAGAAGTTCACCGCGAAGTGGCGTGAGCCTCGATTGTTCATTATCTACGCGGTGGATGAACA
>CAIQIE010000148.1 GCA_903871805.1 uncultured Planctomycetaceae bacterium
CCGGCCTGGAGCCCCGCTCGCTGTGCCCGAATTGAGGTCCATCCAACGAAATTATCCATCAATTATTTCAGAAATTCAGTAAACCGCTTTTGACACTTTTTAAGACAGTCGCTGGCCCCATGTTTCCATGTTTTGTCTTCCATGTTTTGTCTTTCGGAATCCAACACCAACCAGTCTCCGTGCCGATAAAATTTTATGTCCCCTTCGCCATGCAAACCTTGCATCGGCTCGCTTGACGCAGCCATCGACCGGTGATCCGGAGCTCATCATGCGACGTCACCGATCACCCAAATCCCCTGATTTCCGACGCAATTCCGTAACGCAGAACATTCTCACCGCACGAGCAAAATGCTTGCCAAAACAGAACCAGGTGTTACAATTCGTCGGCAGTTATTAATATTTGCCAGCATTTGGTAACAATCGATGCCGACCAGGAGAGATCAGATTCTCAAGATGTTTCACAGCACACCCGTGCTGCGAGCCCGAGACTTTGTTCGTGCTGGTATTGCCAGAGAACATCTGAGTCGATTGGTCAAAGATGGTGTTCTCGTTCGCCCGGGACGTGGTCTCTATGTACTGACGGACGACGCGCCGACGGAACACCGATCGCTGGTTGAAGCGACTCGGCTTGTCCCGTCGGGAGTCATTTGCCTGCTGTCCGCTTTGCAGTTCCATGGACTCACCACACAAGCTCCATTTGAGGTCTGGGTGGCGATCCACCACAAGGCACGAATGCCCAGATCCGAATCACTTTCACTGCGGATTGTGCGATTTACCGGTCTCGCACTGACCTCTGGGATTGAAGAACACATCCTTGAAGGTGCTCTTGTTCGCGTTTACTCAGCCGCAAAAACAGTTGCCGACTCTTTCAAATTTCGCAACAAGGTCGGCCTTGATGTGGCCATTGAAGCGCTGCGTGATTGCCTGCGACAGAAAAAAGCAAATCGCGAAGAACTCTGGAATGCTGCGAAGGTCTGCCGGATGACCAATGTCATGCAGCCTTACCTCGAGGCCACGACATGACGAGCAAACCTCCTCGCAACATCGCAGCCTCCGTACGGCAACGGCTGACGAATCTGTCTCGTGAGCGAAGCGAAGACTTGCAGTTCGTTCTGACCCGGTATGGTCTTGAACGATTGTTATACCGCCTTTCGATTTCGCCATATGCATCGCAGTTCATCCTCAAGGGAGCAGCATTGTTCCAACTGTGGACTGGTCAGCCTCATCGTTCGACACGAGACCTTGATCTCCTCGGCTACGGGGCACCATCGCCAGAGCGATTGCAGACCATCTTCCGCAGGATTTGCTCTCTGGCCGTCGACGATGATGGCCTTGTGTTTTCGCCAGAGACCATCAAGGCCGAACAACTCAAGGAGGACGCGGAATATCAGGGGATTCGTCTGCGAATTGAGTGTCGCCTCGAGAATGCCAGACTGGGGCTTCAAATTGACATCGGGTTTGGTGATGCAATCACTCCGGAACCACTGTCAACGACATATCCGACACTGCTTGAGTTCCCGGCTCCTCGGCTCCTGGCATACCCGCGAGAAACTGTCGTGGCTGAAAAATTTCAGACGATGGTGGCACTGGGAATTGCCAACAGTCGCATGAAGGATTTCTATGATGTCTGGACATTGGCACGGCAATTTGAATTTGACGGGACTCTACTGAGTTCCGCAATCCGAGTGACATTTGAACGTCGCCAGACACCCATCCCGACGGCACCTCCACTTGCACTGACCACAGACTTTGCCAAAAATCCATCAAAGGCGACCCAGTGGAACGCATTCCTGAGGAAAGGGAGGCTCGTTGAAACGCCGCCACCATTCGCTGATGTTGTGTGGTTGCTGCAAGACTTCCTGATGCCACCCACGATTGCGATCCGGGAACCTTCTCAGTGGCCATATTCATGGACACCGCGGGAATGGCGACTACATCCGGAGTCGTGACCTCATCCTCGTTTCTTCTCCTTCAGAGCAGACAACCGAACTCGACGA
>CAIQIE010000149.1 GCA_903871805.1 uncultured Planctomycetaceae bacterium
AGTACTCCAGTTCGTTTCGAGGTAGTACTACCACGATTCAGAGAGAGTTTTCACTGCACGGACGAACGTCGTCAGGTATCGTAAACCACGATTCAGCAAGGACTTATGAAAAGTGGAGGATAACGGGATCGAACCGATGACCTCTTGCATGCCATGCAAGCGCTCTCCCAGCTGAGCTAATCCCCCAAATGTTCACGAAGAGTGTAGCGGTCGTGTGAGTCTGTGTCAAGTTCCGGCCTGACGTCGTGAAATGGTGGCTCTCGTTCGATGGAATCGAGGCGTTCATCGAGATTTTTCCTGGGGCTTGCAGATCGCGTGACGGTTCTTTGACCCCACACGCTCGGGCCAAAGCGCTCGAAAAATTGCTCGGTACCGGGAGCGTGCCGGCAGGTGATGTGGGCGTGAGGAGTCCCATGGCGTGTCGCACACACCTCTGCAGACATGCGGTGACACGGTTGCAGACCGACTTCGGAGGCTGGGAGGCGGACGCACAATTCAGGCAGTCGCATGCGGCCAGTTCAGGTATTTCCTCGGACGCCTCGATCACAGCGATCGCCCACCCACAATCGCACTGGCCAGAAAAATTTTTCAAAGTCGAGTTAATAGCCTTCGTAATACATTCTGGAAAGTTAGTTCGTGTCGCGGCGGTGCATCATCATCGCGGTGGGACGCGGCAGATTCGGAACCTGCCGAAGGACGATTTCGGATGTTTAAGCCCACAAACACTGCCTGAATCGAGGGCAATGATGACATTTAGTCAACGCGGTTCCTCGTTTTCTGGTGGACCGGTTGTGTTTCAATAAGCTGGAGAGAAGGCGATGTCGATCAAAGTTCAATGTCCCGGGTGCCAGGCGAAGTTGAGCGTGCGCGAGGACAATGCCGGGCAGGCACATCGCTGTCCGCGGTGTCAGCAGCCGATTGCCATAGACGGCAAAAATCTCGCTGCTGCAATTCCAGTGGCGACTATGTCTCCCGCTACGGGCGCACCCCGTGTTCCAAAGCTGCAAAAGATCCGCAGTCGCGCAGGAAGGCTGCTGAAATGGGTGCTGATTTCGTTGACAGTCGTCTGTGTCGCAATCCCAGTGCTTTTGCTGTCACTGATAGGCCTCGCAGCGTTAATAAAAGGGAGCCCCGCGAATTCGCAGGCTGCCACCAGTTCCGGCGGTGATTCCTCAAGCGGCGATGGAACGACGGCCACGGAAAATCTCGATTCCTCAATCGCAGCCTACACAGCTCCCGTCATTGAAACGCCCCAGGTGGACACGGCAGCGCAGGAAGCTGCGGCCCGCAATCAGGAAGCATGGCGACAACTGGCTCTGTGCGACAATCGCTATGAGCGACTTTCACGAGAATCACCACTGGAATACTGGGAAGCCATGCGTCAGGGGTATGGGGAAATCGATGTCCGGAATGTCGACTTGGAATTTGCAGGTCTGGTGGAAGACTACCGCACACTGTTTCTGGATCACGCAAACACACACCGCCAGTGGGCACAGGAGCGTCAGCCGCTGGTGAATGTCCTGGAAGGTGTTCCGGTGCCTGAGAGCTTTGCGGAAGGACTTGTGATCGGATTTGCGGGAGGAGTGACGATGCAGGCGATCGATGAACTCGATACGCGCTACCAAAATCAAATTTCATCCCTGCAGCCGCGAATGGAAGAACTCCGCGAGAGGGAGAGCACACTTAGAGCCACTATGACGGCACGCCATGGTGTTCCCATGTGAGCTGCCAACGCGAAATTGTTCCCAAATTGGTGTGGGGGACTCTGCGGGGCTGCTGACGAGCTGTGGAACCTGTCAGACACATCCGCAGAGATCCCAGGTCCTGGGCGCACCCCGCGGGATGCGCTGCCATGTCGTGCCGGTTCAATTCCGGGCCACGTTGTCTGCCAGGTGGCAATGAGTGGGAAGGATCTGAAAAGTGTACGGGAGGTGTCCAGCCTTCGGCCCTGGCCTTGTCGTTCCCGATGTTGTCGTTCCATTTCACGATGCTGTCTATCGACAGTTTAAACAATCCCCAGACAGAAGAGGTTCAGGATGGCGGTCAAGTGTGGTCATTGTGGCGCGGGAGTCAGTATGAAAATGTCCAAAGTCGCACTCGCAGTGGGTGGCAGTATCGCCATGATCCCACTCGCGGCGGCTTTCGGTTTGAAAGCCGGGCTGATTGCGCTCGGTGTTGCGGCATGGCAGGGAAATAAGAACGCAACGCAGTTGCTGCGATTGAAGCAGCAACTAATGATGGCGTCAGAAAGATGCGGCTCCTTCTTCTACTGCAGCAAATGCGGTAAAGACGCTTCGATCGGTGAAGTATTCAATCAGCTGTAGTGCAGCAGGCATCCCGGACAGCGTTCCAGATTAGACAGGATTCCCGCATGAAGTGGCCCGCGGATAAGTTTCTACAGTATGTGATCTCCTGGTTTATCACCGGCTGGTTCTGGCAGCTCATTTTTTCGCAACAGCATTCTTCAGCGACAGTCAGCGAAACAATTGGTCGCGTTTTTATCAATCTGCTGAGTCCGATGATGTTTGGTGCGATCTGTTCCGAGTTTCCGCTGGTGTCATGGACGGCTGCGGGCTGTGGCATGGTCTTTGTCAGTACCCTGACGATTGGGACGATGCAATCTGCGTATGCCGCTAAATACGCCCTGGCTTCTTACTTCATGCTGACCATGTTTACGCTCTGGGTAGAACCCTGGGTGACGCTCACCGGAGCGATGGTCATGATCGTGGAAATCCTGCTCAAAACGTCGTCGATGATTGTGGACGTGGGAATTTCGTTTTTCGCACTGCTGATGTGGCAAAAGGCGGCGTCCCATGTGGACTCGGAACTGAGTACATAAGCGCAGGGCAGGGTGCCGGAACAGTGCCGACTTTGGCATACGCTGCCACCCAGGTAATACCTTCGTCTGCGGGAAATCCGTGCGGTCTTATTTTGAGGGACCGTCGTGCTCGGGAACATCGCTGACGAGTTCCAGGTATTTGTTCCGCATTCTGGCTGCATGATGCTGAAAAAGATCCCGATCGGGAGCAAAATTTGATGCGAGTATGGCTTCGATCAGTGAGGAGTGCAGGGAGACTGCAGCCGCTTCGGCATCCGATACAGTCCATGCCAGCTTGGCTTCGTGCTCGAAGGCCTTGCTCAGCAGATAGTGCGGGCTTGCAGCCCTGGGATGGTGTTCTCGCAGGATTTCGCCCAGCCTGAACATCCACATGACAATGGCTCGGGACTGAGAAGCATTCCCTGCACGTCTGGCTTGAGTCTCCTGCACCTGTGACCTCTGGGCAAGGAATTCCACAGCTTTTGAATAAAGTTCCGGACGAAAGTACGCAGCATCAGCCTGCCGATTCAAGTGTTCAAAACACTCGACCGCCACATTGGCCGGAGATTGCCCTTCCGCAAGATGCCCGACGGCCCGGCCGCACAATTCCTCAGCAAGAGCCCCTGCAAAAACCTCCTCAACAACGTCTGAATGCGTGAGGGCTGCGGGAAATAGACGCAAAGCCTGGCTCAGTTGGTCCACTGAACGTTGTTCCTGTGAATCGAAGAATGTCACCGAGGTCAGCAGCATGCGGCTGCTTTCATTCGATGTTTCCGCAAGGAATCTTCCGAGTGTGGCACGTCCTGTTTCCAGAATCTGAGCACTGAATTGCGGATGCGTCGTTTTTAGTCTTTCCGACAGATCCCGCTGGAAACCCAGGCACTCAAACAAACTGCCAAGGATTACGGGGCTTTCGGAGTGCGGCAGCAGCACGTCCTCGGCACGTTTCAAGTCCTTTTGTAATTGGCTGAATTGATTATGCCGGGCATGAAGGTACGCACTTCTGTAAAGCAGATCTGCGTACATACTGGCGACCCTGGGATCACTTTTCAGTCGGTCCTGATGCGACTCAACAAGGTGACCAGCATCAATCAGCAGCGAACGCCATTCATTTTCTGCGCCCATTCGCTCAAAATGTTCACAGATCTGCTTTTGAATCTTTAACACTTCAACGAGATGGGTGTTTGAAACCGCAGGCAACTGCCGAATGGCGGCCGTCAGCCTGGTCACTGTTTTCAGTACCTCGGCGGATTTTTCGTAAATCCCGGTCTCTGCCGAATTCATCATTCCCGGCAGCAGCACCAACAACTGCTGCACGGCTGCGGCCGACAGGGATTCTCCACGTTCGGCCCGGTTGACCGCGGCCTGTGCTACCAGCCGGTGGTGCTCCGACTGCCGCCAAAGCCAGGTCAGGCCGATGATTGTTGCCGCCGTGGCTGCAGAGGCAGCCAGCACCATCGCCGAGGTGGTGGGCTGCCGACGATGCCACCGAATCAGGCGTTCCAGACGGGACACGGGGCGGGTCAGAATCACGTGTCCGTCCAGCCAGCGCCGCAGGTCTTCCGCAAGCTGCAAGGCACCGGAATAGCGCCGCGATGGCTCTCGGGAAAGACACACGAGGCAGATTGTCTCCAGATCCAGAGGCAGGTCGGGCACCAAATGCCGCGGAGAAATTGGTGAACAGGCCCGAACCTGCTCCAGCGTTCCGTCCGTCGTCGCTGCCTGAAACGGAGGACGCCCGGTCAGCAAGGCGTAAAGCGTTGCCCCGAGTGAAAAAACATCGGTTGCCTTCCCTATCGACTGGGAATGTGCCGCAATCTGCTCGGGGGCCATGTAGGACGGCGTTCCACGCGGCCCGCCCCAAAAACTTCGATCACTCCCCGGAATCGTCTCTTCTGAACAGTACGAAATCCCAAAGTCAGACAACAGCGGTATGAGCTGTGAAAAATCGTCAGATTCCGAGGTATCCAGCAGGATGTTGGACGGCTTGATGTCCAGGTGCACAATGCCCGCCCGATGCAGCACGTCAACCGCTCTGGCAATCGATTCCACAATTCGCACCGCTTCGCGAATTGGAATCGGACTGGTCATGCGGGATTTCAATGTTCCACCGGAAATGAGTTCCAGCACGAGATACATTTGAAGTTCATATTCACCCGCATCAAGCAGTCGCACGACATGCGGATGACGAATCTGTCCCAGTGCGCGGGCTTCCGTCAGCCAGCGTTGCCGAATCGCATCCGGCGGCAGACGCTCCTGAGACAGCAGTTTCAGGGCCACTTTTCGGCCGATCGAAATCTGCAGAGCTTCGTAGACGGTTCCTGCTCCTCCCTGCCCCAGTTTCCTGACGATCACAAATCCCGGAATTGCCGGCAGCACATCCACGGGCTTCCGGGATGTGCTCGCGGAATCATCAGATTCCTGCCTGGCCAACGCTTCCAGCAGATCTGTGCAGGCAACGCAGCGCTCGACATGCGCTTCGATTCGCCGAAACGTTCCCGTTCCCTGGTGACTGCTTCCCAGCAATCGCAACTCCTCCAGTGACGGACAGGGTTCAGTAGCCATCGGCACTTCCTTTGGCCTCGATGAATCCCATATCGAATGCTGTCTGCCGCAGCATCTTCATGATCCTTTTCTTCGTCGCAAAGGCGGCCGCGTAGGTGATATGAAACTCGCTGGCGGCGCAGCGGATCGAGATCTCTTCAAGCACCATGCGACAGAAAATCTTCCAGCTGCGTTCGTCCACTCTCAGTCGCACAGACTCCTGCACAACCTCCGCCTGCTGAAACAACAGTTTGGAAAATTCATCCAGCGAAAACTCCGGATCAGGCTGGGCCGGCTGATCCGCCATCTGTTCATCGGTCATAAGCATCAGTGGCAACTTATTCTGATGAACCCTCCGCCAATGATCGATGGCCCGTGATTGACACAGCCGTTTCAGCCATGCACGAAACCGATGATGGGGGGCATGCTGATAGACTTGCATCCTCTGCAACAGGTCTATCCAGATTCTCTGCTTCAAGTCCTGGTTCGTCTCTGCATCAAAACCAAAGGGGCAAATGTACCTTCGAATCACACGATCATACCGTGCTTCAAACGCGTCCCACGCTTCCGCATTGCGAGGATCTCCAACGGCGGCCAATTGCTCTGGATCCGTAGTCTCACCCGAACAGATACTCATCAAAGCAGCCACCTGTAATGGAGTTTATGATGGAGCGAATCTTCCTGATGTCGGTGGGCTGACCACCACTTGAATTGCCGACTACATTGGGCACTGAAGAGCATCCCTGCAGGTGGAATGCTCTTTGCGGACACAGGTTGGAACAGATCTGGCAGCAGGCAATTCAAGGAGCCCCGACGATTCTGGTGGAAGAACTTAGTCAGGGTGTCCTGTGTGTATAGTACTTTCACGACCGATTGCGTCAAGGATGGCGCGAGGATATACGTGGGTACCCATCGCACCCGAGGTCGTATGTGAGATGGACCTGCCCGGTCTGCGCGAGCAGTTTGACTGCTCTGCTGAACAGGCACCACCGCTGCCCAAAAATCTCAACCGAACTTCGCCCACGGTAGGCATACACACGCAGGGTATGGCGTCAATCGCTCGGATGACATGCGCCTGCAGAAATTTGGTCACCGCGCAACATTGTTCTACTGCAGTTGCATCGGCGCAGCCTTTCAAAAGATTGCGAGGTCCATCGCTGAACGTTGAGTTTCGCACCCCGGCCAGCGCCCAATGCCATCGACTTTCGGTTTTAATTTGAAGCGGTACGGGGCGAGCCGTCCGGTAAGTACGAGGAAATAGTGCTTTTTCAAAGCCTGAAATTGAGGTTCACCGTCATTCCCGCGCAGGCGGGAATCCAGATCGCGGCACTGGTTTCCCGCCTGCGCGGGAATGACGTAACCAAACCTTAGATTTGACAAAGCACTAAAGCCCCGATCACCGGACAGCTTGCGCTATTCCGCTAAAAGTCGGTGGCATTGGGCTGTCGGCAGTTGGCTGTGCTTGCGAACCGGCGCCGAAGAACGCGATCGCGGGACTATTTTTTTGGCACAGGGCGATGCGGCCATTTCGGGCTACCGGCCGGGTCATCACGGTGCGGCGCTTTTCCCAGCCCAAAGTCTTCGGGCTTCAGGTTGAGCGTTTTGTAATAGCTGGCATCATTGATAAAGCCATAAAACGTGGGATAGAACGGATCCACGTAGTCTACGTCGGCTTTGTCTGGTACCTCGCCGCCCGTGAGCATGATTGCAGCGTTCACGATCAGACGGCGCAGGTCTTCATCAACAAAGTCGACGGACGCGCCGGCTGTCGTGCAGAACGACTTCCCTGCAGTGCCGTCACTCAATTTGTAAGGATGCAACCACGCCAGTGGCTGCATGGGTTTGTTGCGTTGGTCGTCCACAAGAGTTTTTGAGGCCGGATCCAGCGTTTCGGTGATGGCACCACGCAGCAGGATCTGATCTGCATCGGTCAGGTGCACGACACCGTAGACGTCGCTGGGGGCGAAGATTTCTGAAACACCGCGAAGAATCGGATGCATCTCGGCACCAGGTTCGACAACACTGCGAGCCCCTTCCACCTTGTGATGGCCATGGTGAGACACCCATTGTTCTCCCAGCACCTGGCGGCCGAACTGATCAAACGTCAGATCATCGCTGAATTTTTCGCCACCCTGAAACGCATGGGTGGCTGTTCGAAGTCCAATCACCGGCTTGCCGGATTTCAGAAAGCTGGCAATGTGCTTTGCCTGTTCAGCGTCCGGGTGCCGGAACCGCGTGGCAATAATCAGCAGGTCTGCAGATCCCAGACTTTCCAGCCCACGAAGCCCCTGCTGATTGTTGGAGTCAATGTACTGTGCACCGTCCGGCCCCATTGAGAACAGGACGGTGCATTTGTATCCATGCTTCTGGCTGAGGATTTTGGCCAGCATGGGCATGACCTCTTCTGACCGGTATTCTTCATCACCGGCCACAAGCACGATATGACCTTTTGCGGTCTGCTTCGGTTCCAGGATCAGCCGATCCGCAGCACTGAGGAAACTGGTGCAGGAGACGCAACTTAGTACCAGTAGAGCCAGTGTGCCGAACAAATGACGCAGGAGCATGGAGGGACCTTTACATTGCGCGGGAACATCAGGAAGCGTGAACAGACAGACGGGCCAGGACCGAGTGAAGAAGTCCGCCTAAGCGAAGAATTCCATCACAGCGTCATTCTTCACCATTTCGCGAGGCTGGTTCAGGTGGTTGTAAACAGTGCGGCGTGGATAGAGACCGACGGCGTGGTAGATGGACGCCAGCAATTCGCCGGGATGCACTGGATTTTCTGAGGGTGACGAACCGGTTTCGTCAGACTTGCCGTGCACATAACCGCGGCGAGTTCCGCCCCCTGCGATGACTCCGGTGTAGCAATATGGCCAGTGATCGCGGCCGTCATCGCTGTTGCTGTTACCCGAAGTGCTGACGCCACGTTTCGGGCTGCGACCGAATTCGCCGACGGCCACGACCAGGGTTTCCTTCAACAGACCGCGCTGATCAAGGTCTTCCAGCAGAGTCGCCAGGGCGGCATCCAGCATCGGAGCGGACTGTTTTTTCATGCGATCACTGAGCCCGGTATGGACGTCCCATGAGTGATTGTCGCTGTTGGCAACCTTGGGCCAGTTGACTTCCACAACCCGAGTTCCCGCTTCGACCAGACGTCGCGCCAGCAGACAGCTTTGGCCAAAGGTGTTGTTGCCGTATTTTTCGCGGAGCTCCGGAGTTTCGCTGGACAAATTGAAGGCTTCTCGAGCCTTGCCTGAAAGCACCAGTCCCAGAGCCTTCTCGTAGTATTCGTTGAGGGCATACTGGTTGACAGCCCGATCCATATTTTTCATGCCGGCACTGATCGTGTCACGCAGTGAAGCGCGGCGCTGCATTCGATCCAGAGGAACGTCCTGTCGCAAAGTCAGATCGTCGACGCGCACACGTTCCATCTTGGCCATGTCCATATCATCGCCGGACGGATACAGGTAATACGGGTCGAAAGCTCGTCCGAGGAAACCAGCGGTGCCGGCCTTGCCGATCACATTGCTTTCCTGCAGGGGGCGGGGCATCATCACGAATGGCAGCATTGGCGCATTCAGGGGCTTTAACTTCACGATGTTGGAACCAAAGTTCGGGAAGTCTTTCGGGCTGGGTGGTTCCAGCTGACCCGATGGGCTGACATTGTCTGCGGTGTAACCCGTCAGCATCTGATAAATCGCGGCTGTGTGATTGAAGAGCCCAATCGGCGTGTAGCTAAGCGACCGAATCAGCGTGGCACGGTCGATCTGCTGAGCAAGGTTGGGAAGCAGTTCGGTAAACTGTACGCCGGGGATCTTTGTGTCTATGTTTTTGAAAACGCTGCGGACGTTGTCAGGCACGTTGGACTTCGGGTCCCACAAATCCAGATGGCTGGGGCCCCCCTGAAGATACAACATGATCACGCTTTTTGCGGATCCAAACCCTTTGCCGCCATAGCGAGCTTCCTCGTCACTGACTTCCGCTGCTCCAGCAGCTTTTTCCAACAGCGTGGCTGTGCTAAGTCCGGCGATAGCCGAGCTGCCAATTCTCATGATCGCACGACGGGAGTAACCATCACACGTGTCTTTGCCGAAGTGTCCGGGAATCACCAGCATGGAAGGCTCCTTGGATGAGAATCTGTTGGAAGTGCAGTGGGAAGCAGGTGGCAGGAAGGCAGTTGAACGTTGAAAGCGATTGTCTGGGGGCGGCCTCGCCAACATCACATCGAAGCGAACGTTGTCATGAACAAAACCAGAGATTCGCAAACACAATCTCACGCCGTATCGTGGAGTTTAGGGAGAGAAACGATGAATCCGCAATCCACTCTCTCTCAAAATCGGCAATCAATTCAGACTGCGCATCACATTCGGTGGAAAATTCCCTACGACTTTTTTAGATTCGCGGTGTTCAAAAGGGCGGGTTTACCATACGCAAAGGGCGTTTCTGAGTGCTATTTTGGAATTTTTTGGAATTTTTTTCTGCACGATTCGGCTACTTCCAGTTCCCGAACATCACAACGCGTCGTAATGCACTGAGTTGGTAGACGGCGGGTCAGGCAGCTTCAGCCATATCTCCTGTGTTGGCTGTCACGGCCTCGTCGACTGGATTTTCGTTACCCTCCGTGGTTTTCGGCAGTGAAAACCTCGCCCCCCGGAAGGCGAGGACCGCGTAGACGATCACACAACATCCCTGCTGTTCGCTGATTTTTCTGTGTTTTTCCGGGGTTTTGGCAAAATGGAGCATCAGCGGTGCTGCCAGGCAGATGACGGCTCAGAAGACCTGCGACAGTCGGGCGTCGAGGGTGGCGGGAGAACTTTTGATTCCTCAATTTGAATGAAACTGGAAAAACCTCCATTTTGCGATATTTCCATTGAACCTGGACGGGCTGGCTGGTCGACAGCGCACGAACGATTCCCGGGAATTCAATCTGTTTTTGCCCGAAGATTCGCGTGACTTGTCCAACGAATGGCCGCAGGTTACACTTAAAGGTTTGCAGGTCACGACGAGCGCCGTGATTCCGGTTGTATTGTCGTTGTTCTGTATAGGGTGATCACACCACGTGTCGATTGGGCCCGTGCTGTTTCCATGGTGTTTGTGAGGAAGCGAACCAAGTGCCTCCAGCGAATCCGGTAAATGTGAAAGATATTTTAGAGTCTGAAGGTCTGCTGACGTTGGACCAGTTGCAAACGCTTGAGCTTGCAGCGGCATCGTCACAGTTGACAGAGATGCGTCAGTACGTAGGTGACCTTACGCGCAGAGTTGAGACAGGTGAGCGAGCTGAACACGTTGTGGCTCGTGCCGGCGTTGGCAGCTATCTTCTGTCTCGTCAGGGGCAGGCAGACCGACTTCTGTCGAATGTCACCAGGGATGGCGTGGCGATGTATGTTCACGGGCAGTGCCTGACGTCGCTCAATCGCCCCGAGGAAGCCGCTGCGAAGTTTGATCTGGCTGCCAAGGCTGGAATTGACCCCGTTGGTTGCACGTTGCGTCGCGCCGGGGCCATCCGAGCCGCCGGTCGCGTTGATGAAGCTGAGCGGTTGCTGCGAAGTGTTGCGGCCTCCGCTGCCAGCCGCGCAGAATACTCGTTTCAGATGGGCTGCATCTGGGCAGACCGCGGCGATTCTCTGACCGCCGTCGAATACTTTGAACGTGCGGTCGATATGGATCCGCATCATTCCCGCGCCCTGTTCTGGCTCGCCGCCGAAAATGCGTTGCGAGGAAACGATGACGAAGCGATCCGCTTGTACGAACGTTCCCTTTCACGTCCGCCATTCTACATCGGTGCACTGCTGAATCTGGGACTGCTGTACGAAGATCGCGAAAACTACCAGGCTGCCGCCTTCTGCTTCCGTCGAATTCGTGAGTACGATCCTAATAACGAGTTTGCTGAGCTGTACCTCAAGGACATCGAAGCAACTCAGGGGATGTACTACGACGAAGATCAGGCAAAGCAGGAAGCGCGGCTCAAGCAACTGCTCGGACGCCCGGTCACCGATTTCGAACTCTCCGTTCGAAGCCGCAACTGCCTCCAGGCCATGAACATCAACTCGCTGGGTGATCTGACCGAAGTCAGCGAGCAGGAACTGCTGGCTGGCAAGAACTTCGGCGAAACCTCGCTGATGGAAATTCGCGAATTGCTTGCCGCACATGGCTTGCGAATTGGGCAGCACCTCCACAAAATTCATTCTCGCGAACATGTTGTGGATCAAAGCCTGTCGCCAGAAGAACAGGCGATGATGAACAAACTGGTCGTCGACCTGAATCTCTCTGTGCGATCTCGCAAGTGTATGTCACGCCTGAACATTCAGACCATTGGTCAGCTCGTTCAGCGAACTCCGGACGAACTGCTGGCCAGCCGCAATTTCGGAGTGACCTCTCTTAACGAAATCCGTCAGAAACTTGGCGAAGTCGGTATCAGACTTCGTAACGACTAATGGTCGTTCCCAGAGACTGGTACCTGCCGATCAGTTTCGGTTGTATCATAAGAAGCATGCACCCCGAATGGTGCAGATAAGTGCGTTAAAGTAACCCGGTAGTGTAATCGGTAACACAACAGATTTTGGTTCTGTTTTTCCAGGTTCAAGTCCTGGCCGGGTTATCAGTTTTCACGACATGAAAACTGTCAAAACATCAAAAGCCTGAAGGACCTGGAGCGATAAGCTTCAGGTCCTTTTTTTTTGCAAAAATCTTAAACAGCGACAATATCATCCGCGTGGGCTGCGTTCACCCACAACTTCGCTTCATGGCCGGTCACCATGTGCTGTGACTTTCCCGCACTGTCAGCAATTCGACTACAAGATTGAGGATCTCTGCTTTGTCGCCCTTTTTGCCCTGAGCGGCAATCCGTTCTGCCAGATCACCCGGCAGCACCTGTTTTTTGCTGTCCAGCTCCTGCTTTTTGCAGTCCAGCAATGATGATTTGA
>CAIQIE010000150.1 GCA_903871805.1 uncultured Planctomycetaceae bacterium
GCGGCGGTACATTGTGGAACGCTGCATCTACGGTGTCGACCTCGACCCATTGGCTGTGGAACTGTGCCGACTCAGTCTGTGGATTGAAACGCTGGACCCGCGACTGCCGTTCACATTTCTGGATCACAAAATCAAATGCGGAAACTCGCTGATCGGCACCTGGTTCGACCAGTTTATGCATTATCCGGCCATGGCCTGGATGAGGGAAGGCGGCGACAAGAGCCACACCAATGGCGTGCACTTCCAGAAGGAGGCCTGGACCAAAGCCATAAAAGACCGGGTTGCGTCCGTGCGGCACGAACTGATCCAGTACATCGACGGGGGCAGTTTGCTGAATCGCGTGGATTTGGCGTCAGTTCAGACCGTCCACGACGATGCGGAGCGGGCGTTGCAGGCCATTCATGGGCTGGGCATCCATGAAGCCGATCAGCGGGCGGTGTTGTACCGTCAGTTGCGCAGCAGTGCGGAATTCAGCAGATTGAAAGACGCCTTTGACCTGTGGTGTGCGATCTGGTTCTGGCCCCCGGACTGGATCGAGCAATGTCCGTTGCCGCTGGACTTTTATGAGCAGCAATACCGTGAGGAAGTGATTGCGATCAGTCGGCAGGTGTCGGCAACGATGCGATTTTTCCATTGGGAACTGGAATTCCCGGACGTGTTCCGTTGGCCCGCGCTGGGCTTTGATGCGGTCCTGGGAAATCCGCCATGGGATATCGCCAAACCCAACAGCAAGGAATTTTTCTCAGGAATTGATCCGCTCTACCGCAGCTACGGCAAGCAGGAAGCCATTGGCCGACAGAAAGCGGAATTCCAGGAGCATCGTGAGACGGAAGCACGCTGGTTATCGTACAACGCTGTGTTTCGAGCCCAGTCCAACTGGGTCCGATTTGCGGGGCACGCCTTTGGCCAGCGGATCAGCACGGACGGGCAGAACAGGGATTCCCATGACCTGAACCTGGGTGACCGGGGGCGTTCCAGCTTCGCCACGGGAGAGCGTCGGCATCAGCGTTGGCGACAGAAGCGGGAAGAGTTGACCGGGTATGCCGATGCGCAGCATGCGTTTAGTCACCAGGGCGGTGGCGACATCAACCTGTACAAGATGTTTCTGGAGCAGTCGCATGCGGTCCTGCGGGAAGACGGACGGATGGGGCTGATTGTTCCGTCCGGGATCTATTCGGACCACGGCACAGGTCAGCTCAGAACACTGTTTTTGGACAAATGTCGCTGGGAATGGCTGTTTGGATTTGAAAATCGACTGGGGATTTTTGACATCCATCGTTCGTTCAAATTCAACGCGTTGATTATACAGAAGGGAGGTCAGACGCGGTTGATTCGCAGTGCGTTTATGCGTCGGAATCTGGATGACTGGGAGGATGCGGAGCAGTATGCGACGGAGTATCCGCGAGCCCGTGTGTTGCAGTTTTCGCCGCGGAGCAAAGCGATACTGGAGATACAATCGCGTCGGGATCTGGAGGTTTTGGAGCGGATTTATTCGAACAGTGTCTTACTGGGCGACGACAGCCCCGACGGCTGGGGCATCAAGTACGCCACAGAGTTTCACATGACCAACGACAGCAAA
>CAIQIE010000151.1 GCA_903871805.1 uncultured Planctomycetaceae bacterium
ACAGTTTACGAGCCCGCGTGAGTAAAGTCAAAGTAAACTAAACATCCGTACACTATCGATAAGAGAAGTTTTGCCGAGAAGTGGAGATTTGCGGATTAGAGAGGAGGGGTTGGATTTCGGGAGGGGAGAAATGCCACATTCGTTGACTTTCCGAAACAGAATGAGGTTCATGTGCTAGAGTCTTTCGTCTGCAAAACTTAAATGAATTGCGGCGAATAAATAGTTTTCAGTCAGAATCATTCATCTGTGAGGCAGATTCGGTTGCAAAACCGGTCAGTAGCATTCATATTCTTTCATACCTTCGCTTGGAAATGGCGGAAACATGATGATTGTGGATGAACGTCGATCACGAATTTTGAAACTTGCTGAAGAACTGGGCTTTGTCTCGCTGCAACGACTTGTCAGCGAGTTGGGTGCCAGCGAGTCGACAGTCCGACGGGATTTGGAGTTTCTTGACGCGACCGGTCATATTCAGCGTACTCGTGGAGGAGCGTCGTTTCTGGGGGATTCTCAGACCGACTTTGACGCGAGGCGGCGGTTGGCGTCGCAGGAGAAGCAGCGGATTGCCCGTCGCGTGGTGGATTTAATTTCTGAGGGCGAGACGGTTTTGCTGGACGGTGGAACAACGACGCTGGAGGTGGCTCGTTATCTGGTGGGGAAATCTCTGCAGGTGCTGACAAATTCTTTGCCGATTGCGGCTCTGCTGATGAATCGGGCGGAGATCGAGCTGATTTTTATAGGTGGGTACGTTTATCCGAAGACGGGTGTTGCCCTTGGAGAGCAATCGGTGGAGGCGTTGAAGCGAATGCATGCGACGCGGCTGGTGATGAGCACTGGCGGGATTACCGCAGAGGGGTTGTTCAACAGCAATGCGCTGCTGGTAGAGACGGAGCGTCAGATGATCCGTGCGGCAGATCGGGTAACGCTGGTTGCTGACAGCAGTAAGTTTGGGCAGCGGGCCTTATCGCATCTGTGTTCGCTGGATGTTCTGGATGAGATTGTGACGGACGAAGGAGTGTCCGGAGAGTGGTGTCAGGTGATGGAGTCGGCTGGTGTTCGCATGGATGTGCTGGGGAGTGTGCTGCGTTAGGGGCTTGTTTCAATTCAGATGCGTGCGGCGCGTCTGAATTGAGTTAAGTAAACAACGCAGGTCACCAGCTTAAGCGAACGGTTTAGTGGCGGGTTGGCGGTGGGTTGGCGGTGGACTGACGGGCTTCTCGGGAGTGAGTGTCTGATCTCTCAGGGGAATTCTGTCGGTATTTGACTAAGTTGGCGGAAAGCAGGTTTCCGTGGCTGCCTTTGTGAGTGGCTTTCTTCATTGCCGGGGAAAACAGAATTTATGACGACGACAACGATGCCGAATCCGGCGGATGTGGAGCGAGTGGTCCGTGACGTGTTAACGCGTCATCTGCGGCCGAAACCGGTTTCCTCTGAGGCAGCAGCGGGTGGAATTCCTGTATTGCGGTCGGTGGTGGAGCAGGCTGTAGCGGCCACTGCGACTTCGGCGGCGAAGCGTAATCCGCTGGTGGTCAACATTTCTGCTCGTCACGTGCATCTGACGCAGGAGCATGTGGAGATGCTCTTTGGCCCAGGCGCGAAGCTGACACCGGAAAAGGATCTGTACCAGGACGGATATTTTGCGGCGAAGGAGACAGTGGCGGTCGTGGGTCCGAGGCGTCGCATGCTTCCAAACGTGCGGGTATTGGGTCCATGTCGTCCGGATTCGCAGGTGGAGCTTGCCTTCACGGACGGCATTTCTCTGGGAATTGACCTGCCGGTGCGGATCAGCGGGGACGTGAAGGGGACACCTGGATGTGTGCTGATGGGGCCGCACGGGGTTGTCGAGCTGAAGCAGGGAGTGATCCGAGCCATGCGGCATGTGCACATGGGTCCGGAGGATCTGGAATATTATGGAGTGAAGGACGGAGATCATATTCATCTCCGGATTGAGTCACCTGGCTGTACCACAGTTCTGGAGGATCTGGCGGTACGAGCTGGCAAGGGGATCAAGCTGGAGGTGCATCTGGACACGGATGAGGGGAACGCAGTGAACCTTGAAAAAGCCACGCAGGTGGAACTGGTAAAGGCGGAGCCCTGCAAATGCGGGCACTGAATCTCTTGTCGGCACATGGATTGTGCGGGCATGAAATGGTGATGGGAGAGCTGTACTGACCGGGACTGTCTGGCGGTGCGGCTGTGAAATGTGATGGGGTATCAATGCCGACGACGAGGGAATGTCGTTGTTCTTTTATTGCCGGACGCACATGAGGATGTGGTGTGCTGAGGCGGGAGTAATTTGAAATGGCGAAATCTGTGGAAGCGCTGGGGATGATTGAAACGAAGGGCTTCGTGTGCATGCTCGAAGCCATCGATTCGATGTTGAAGGCAGCCAATGTTGAGCTGTTGTCCTGGGACAAGATTGGCAGTGGTCTGGTCACTGCGTTTATTTCCGGTGACGTGGCTGCGGTGAAGGCAGCTCTGGACGCAGGTTCAGCAGCGGCATCACGACTGGGCACCGTGATCAGTGCGGAAGTGATTCCACGTCCGCATGAAGAGCTGGCAGCCATCCTGCCAAAGGCAAAAGCAGCACCGGTTGCAGCACCAAAGAAGTAAAGTAAGGCTGCGGATAGGTTTCTTCAGTGCTGAGAGCATGGTGGTGCGAGCAGCCTGAGGGACGAAAACGGTGCTGGCGTCTTCTTTGGGAACGCTGGGCGTCGGGGAAACGGGGGAGATTTCCTGTTTCCTTCTGCAGAAATTCCGGGCTCATTTTTCTGCTCGGAGATTTCATGAACCCGATTCAACTGGAACTTTTTTCGGAAGTCAGAACGATGAACGAAGCAATTGGAATGATTGAAACGAAGGGCCTGGTCTGTGCAGTCCACGCCTCTGATGCAATGTTGAAGGCTGCCAACGTGACTCTGGTAAAGCAGCTGAATATTGGTGCCGCTTACATCACCACGATTATTAAAGGTGATGTGGGATCTGTGCGAGCTGCGGTGGACGCTGGTGCGGCTGCTGCTTCTCAGTCAGGCGAACTGGTTTGTGCGCACCTGATTCCTCGCCCGGAAGCTTCACTGCTGGAATCTGTGCTGTGATGAACTGCCGGCTTTCCGGCGGACGGTCCGGGAAGCTGTCTGAGTCGTATTGACGGGAACGAGCAATCGTTCGACGATCCCGGACATCGACCAGACAGCTCGATCGGGCTAATGGGAAATACGTTCGGCAGAAGGAGTCTGTCCGGATGGTGAATTTTAACCAGGAGTTTCTGCGGTGCTGATGATTTCCTCCATCCGACCGCCGGCAGTAGGGAGAATGGAATTATGAAGGTCCTTGTCGCCAATCTGGGATCCACCAGTTTCAAGTATCGATTGTTTGACCTGTCTGACGAGACGCAGATGGCCCGTGGTGGGATTGACCGCATTGGTCAGTCGGACGCCACGAGCTCCTGTTTCGTGGAGATTGGCGGACATCGAGCTGAGCTGAAGCAGGTGGTTCCGAACCATGCGGCTGCGGTCAGTATTTGTCTGCAGCAGCTCACGGATCCTGAGCACGGATGCCTCAAGTCTGTGGACGAGGTTGGTGGGATTGGATTCAAGGCCGTGTTTGCCGGCAGTCTGAGTGGCGTTCGGATCGTCAACGAAGCGCTGTTGCAGAAGATGGAAGATCTTTCGGACATTGCCCCGGCTCACAACCCGCCTTATGTGCGGGCCATGCGACAGCTGCAGGCAGCGTTTCCGAAGATTCCGCTGGTGGCAGCTCTGGAAACCGGTTTTCACGAAACGATCCCGTTTGAACATCGGGCGTATGCCGTTCCTTATGAATGGTATACGGATCTGGAAATTCGACGCTGGGGATTTCATGGTGCCAGTCATCGCTTCATTGCGGGGCGGGTTGCCGAGATTCTCGGACGGACGGATCTGAAGATCATCAGTTGTCATTTGGGAGGCAGTGCTTCGATCTGTGCCATCAAAAATGGTGCCAGCATCGCGGCATCGATGGGAATGAGTCCTCAGGGAGGTCTGCCGAACAACAATCGCGTCGGGGATTTCGACGCCTATGCGATTCCGGTCATTATGAAGGCGACCGGGATGACGTTTGAACAGGTTCTGACGGAAATGTCTTCAAAGGGTGGACTGCTGGGCATCAGCGGACTCAGCGGTGACTGCCGCGACCTTGAGGAGGCATCGGCAACGGGACATGATCGGGCCGAGAAGGCACTGAAGCTTTTCGAAGCCTCGATCCGTACCTACGTGGGCGCATGGATGGCATTGCTGGGTGGTGCGGATGTAGTTGTGTTCACTGGAGGAATTGGTGAGAACAGCGAACGAATCCGGACCAATGTCTGTCGCAACATGGAGTGGGCTGGCATGAAGCTCTGCTCACAGAAAAACGCTGTGGTTCGCGGAGAGACCTGTATCAGCACGGACGACAGTCGTGTGCAGATCTGGACTGTCCCGACCAATGAGGAGATTGTTGTGGCTCGGCAAACAGCGGAGGCAATTGGCGGGCAGGCCTGAGAAGGCGGGTCCGGACCGGGTCGCAGTTAGTCTGCAGTCCGTCACCAAATCGCGATGGGTCGTTATTCGAGGGTTCAGAAATCGGCTGTATTCGCGGATCGAAGCAGCCGCAGAGGGCAATCATCATGTTTCTGGCAAAGATTACAGGCAGTCTGGTTTCGACTCAAAAGGTCGAAGCTCTGGTAGGTCAGAAGCTGTTGCTTGTGGAACCGCTTCGGGTTGACGAGAAGGATCAGAAAAGTCTGAAGCCAACGGGTCGGTCTTTTGTTGTGGTCGACACTGTGGGGGCAGGCGAAGGGGATGTGGTGTTGATCGTGCAGGGATCCAGTGCCCGGTTTACGGCGGGAACGAAGGAACTTCCGATCGATGCGGCCATTATCGGCATTGTAGATACGGTGCAGGTGCAGACGACAACTATTTTCAAGGCCGGTGAATAACGGTTTTGTTCAGGGGCCTCGCAGGAAGGTCAGATATCGGGCATGACGCCTGACGGTTTTGATCAAATACAGAAGGAACTGTTTACAGTAGGGCTGCACACGGCAGGATGGGGCTCTGGATCCAGCGTTCGCGGATAACGCGGGTGACTGGTTGGGGGGCTATATGCGGTATTTCTGCTGATCTTTGCGGGTGCTGAGAAAGGTTTGCCGTGGCTCTTCGGTAGAAGTCGCAGGTCTGAATGCTGCGGTGAACATTCAGGGACAAAGTCAGGTTTCCAATTCTCCTGGTCTCGGTGCAGCTCGATTTGATGAGGATTTGATCTCGGTCGAACGTCATTTGCCTGTTGGATTGAAAGCAGGCCTGGGCGGTTTTCACTGTCTCAATATGGGACAGGTTTTGGGTTAGTTGGAAGGGTTTCTTCAGAAGACACATATCGCGAACGGATGACGCGATTCACAGAGTGCGATGGGAGATATCGCGGTGCAGAGAGATTACTCAGGTGCAGTCAACAGAACAAACAATTCGTCAGGTGGTGCAGGAAATCCTGACACAGCTGGCTGGGCGTCAGGGAAGTCCCGTTGCGTCGAACAAGTGGGGTGTGTTTGACACCGTCGACGAAGCCGTCGCAGCAGCACAAAAGGGCTTTGAGCAGCTGACTCGGGCAACGCTGGAGCAGCGCAAAACGGCGATCGACATTGTCAAGCAGATGTGCGACGATCAGGCTGAAGAGCTGGGTCGCATGGAGTTTGACGAAACAAAGATTGGCCGGCTTGAGCACAAGATTGCCAAGCTGAAGGCGATCAGGACGGTTCCAGGAGTAGAGTTTCTGCGTACTGACGCAGTCAGCGGATCCCATGGACTGACGATCACGGAATATGCTCCGTTCGGGGTTATCGGAGCGATCACTCCGGTCACGCATTCGCTGCCGACATTGGCTGGCAACTTTGTCAACATGGTTGCTGCGGGCAACACGATTGTGTGCAATCCGCATCCAAGCGGTGCCAGGATTGCCAGCGAAGGCGTACGACGCTTCAACAAAGCGATTCATGCGGCCACGGGACTGGAAAACCTTGTGACGATTATTGGAACTCCGACGATCGAATCCGCGCAGCAGGTCTTTGATCATCGCGGGGTAAAGCTGCTGGTGGTCACTGGCGGACCGGCTGTTGCCCGGGCTGCCTTGAAAAGTCCAAAGCGGGCGATTGTGGCCGGACCGGGAAATCCGCCGGTTGTGGTAGACGCGACCGCGGACATTGACAATGCTGCGAAGTCCATCGTTGCCGGAGCAGCGTTCGATAACAACCTCCTGTGTATTGGCGAAAAGGAAGTCTTCGCCGTGAAGGAGATTTTTGACCAGTTGATGAATGCGGTGGCAAATCACGGCGGTTATCGTCTGAATGCAGCCCAGATCGCAGCATTTACGGCAAAAGCATTCGGACCTCCAAAGGAGCCGGGTGGACACCATGTGCTGAATCGCGACTTCATTGGAAAAGACGCGGCATGGCTGGCCGCCCAGATTGGTCTGAGCATTCCGGCGGATACGCTGATTCTTTACGGCGAGACGGATGAGAATAATCCGTTTGTTCCGGAGGAGCAGATGATGCCGTTCGTGCCATTTGTCCGCGCGAACTGCAGTGATCATGCGATTGCTCTGGCAAAGAAATTCGAGCACGGTTTCGGGCATACGGCAATTATTCATTCACGCGATGTGCATACCATCACAAAGATGGGGCGCGTGATGAACACAACGCTGTTTGTAAAGAATGGTCCGTGTATGGCTGGGCTGGGTCTGGGCGGCGAAGGATATCTGTCCTTCAGCATCGCAACCCCGACTGGCGAAGGCGTGACCAGCCCGATGACGTTCACTCGTCAGCGTCGCTGTGTCATGGTGGACGATCTTCGAATCATCTGATGGTGTGCGATCGCCGGTGAAATTGCCGGCGATCGACAGATTTCCCGAAACGGACAGGATTATGCAGATCGCACGAGTTCTGGGACATGCCACGGCGACCGTCAAGCATGACTCCATGAATGGCTGGAAGCTGATCGTGCTGCAGCCGCTGGACATCAATTATCAGCCGGACGAGTTTCCTCAGCTGGCCATTGATCCGCTTGGCGCCCGCAAGGGAGATTATGTGTTTTTCACCAGTGATACGAAGTACATCCACAAACTGACAGGGCGAAATGACAGCCCCATTCGATTCTCCGTACAGGGGATTCTGGACAGGGTCCCGGAATCGGTCGGGAACGGCTCCTGACGATTGCAGGCAGATACAGGCGGTTCAATCAGGGACGAGGACAGTTCCGGGCTTTTTAAGAATCACACATGGCCCGGACGGGCTCTGAATTCAGCGAATGATTTCAGGGATTTCGGACTGACAGATAAAGACAGACAATGACACTCAGTGCGGCGAAGATTGACGAAATCGTGCGGAATGTTCTGCGAGAGCTGGAAGCTCGCAGAGCAGCCCCGGTGACCGCACCTGTTGTGTCGGCCGCAGTGAAGTCTGCAGAAAAGTCGGATAGTGCGGAAGCCAGTCCAGCGGTGGTGATTCGTGGACGCGTCATCAGTGAAGCGGTTCTGGCTGCGTCAGGTGCTGCCGGAAAAACCGTATCACTGATGCGAGGGGCTATTCTGACACCTTCGGGAAGAGATTACATTCGGAAGTATTCCGTGCGTTTGTCCAGTCTGCTGCCGCAACCGGAAGGTTCTGTCAGTGGTCTGGTACTGATTGCCGGGAAGTCACCAACAGCTCAGTCTGCTGCTCAGGCGGCAGGCTGGAAAGTTGCTCCAGTGGACGAGGGTTTCGCGGCTGTTACGGCAGCACGGGCCGCTGTTGCAGCGCAGCGAGTGATTTGTGTGACGGAAGATCCATCGATTGTTGCTTGCCTGCTGAACCGGGATTCGGCGGTGCGTGCTGCTGTCGTGACGGGACAAAAAGGGCTGGACAAGCTGATTCGCACGATGCATCCAAACGTGGTGTGTCTTGCGAGCGAGGGTTGGTCGTTCAATGATCTGACGCGACTGCTGCGACTGATGTCTTCAGTCAATGGCCCTGCAGAGTCATGGAAGGAAATTGTTCCTGGAGGAACACGATGAGAATTATGGAATGTATCGGAAGAGTCACGCTTTCGAAGTGGGACCCGGCTCTGACGGGAGCTTCATGGAAGCTTGCGGTTCCTTTGATGCATTCGGGATTGAAAGGGGATCCGGCAGGACGCATGGAGCCACTTGTGCTGCTGGATGAAATGGGAGCGGGCATTGGAAGCCTGATGGCGGTGACGGAAAGTGCCGAAGCCTCAACTCCCTTTTATCCGAAGACAAAACCGATTGATGCATACAACGCTGCGATTCTTGACACAGTCAGTGTTGAGTAATCCGCAGAAACCTTTGAAAACTTATTTCCCCCGATAACTGAAGTCTGATCACTGAAAAGGCACCGAACATGTCAAATAAATGGAACAGCGGGATAAACGACCGGGCACTGAAGGAAGAAATCTGTGAAATCGGTCGGCGTGTCTATGACAAGGGGTTCGCCGCCGCGAATGATGGAAACATCAGCATTCGAGTTGGTGAAAACGAAGTGCTGTGTACACCGACCATGATCTGCAAAGGGTTCATGAAACCGGACGACATCTGTGCCGTCGATATGGATGGCAATCAGATCGCCGGCAAACGCAAACGAACCAGCGAAGTACTGCTGCACCTGGCGATTATGAAGCACCGCCCGGATGTCAAATCCGTGGTTCACTGTCATCCGCCGCATGCCACCGCGTTTGCTGTTGCCGGAGAACCTATTCCCCAGTGCATTCTTCCCGAAGTGGAAGTGTTCATGGGCGAAGTGCCAATTGCACCCTACGAGACTCCGGGAGACCAGCGGTTTGCCAGTACCGTGGTGCCGTTCCTGAAGGCGACGAACACGATTATTCTGAGAAATCATGGAACCGTCTCTTTCGGAAAAAGTCTGGAAGACGCTTACTGGAAGACGGAAATTCTGGACGCCTACTGCCGCATCCTGCTGCTGGCGAAGCAGATTGGCCAGCCGATGTATCTGAGCGAGGAAAAGAGTCGCGAGTTGCTGGATCTGAAGAAGAAGTGGGGCTTTGACGACCCACGATTCCACAACGAAAACTGCGATCTGTGCGGTAACAGCGCATTTCGTGAAGGCTATAAAGAGAACATTCCGGTACAGCGTGCCTTTGAGGCGGCACCGGACTATCCAGGTTACCTGCAGAAGCCCTGTGGTGAACCTTGTGAAACTAAGCCGGCTGATGTCGATGAAAATCTTGTGAAAATGATCACCCAGCAGGTTCTGGCTGCAATGAGCCGAAGCTGAGGGGCACAGCAACAGGCAGGTTCCATGGGGAGCCTGCCTAAATCGAATCTGAACCAGTGTGGACGGGTTTTCCGCTTCCCATTTCCGATGTGATGAGAGATCAGAGACAGACGGGACAACGACAATGAAGGTCAGCATTATTGGTGGTGGCGGGCTGGTGGGTTCCTGTGCGGGATTCGCCCTTCAGGCCGGAAAGATTGTCAGTGACATTGTGCTGGTGGACGTCAATAAGGATTTGTGCGAAGGTCAGGCACTGGACCTCCTGCACGGAGCCTCACTGATGGCGCCGCAGAGAATCACGGCCGCTGGAACGGAAGCTGTGAAGGACAGTGATGTGATCGTGATCACGGCAGGCCTTCGCCGCAAGCCGGACGAAAGCCGCCTGGATCTGATCAACCGCAACGTGGCTCTGTTTCGAACCATTCTTGCCGATGTGAAAAAGCACGGCATGAAGAAGGAAGCCATTGTGTTCGTGGTTTCCAACCCCGTGGACGTGCTCACTTACCTGGCCGTAAAGGAACTCGGACTTCCGGCATCTCAGGTCATTGGACTGGGGACCGTTCTTGACACGACCCGCCTTCGCAGTATGCTGGCTCAGCGACTCAACGTTCCGCCGACTCAGGTCAGCGTGACGATCTTTGGTGAACATGGCGATAGCATGGTCCCGATCTGGTCGATGGCACAGATTGCCAACATGCCGCTCGAAAAATATCCTGGTGTGAATCAGACGCTGGTCAGCGAAGTGGAAAAGAAGACCCGAGGCA
The DNA here is from genome assembly GCA_903871805.1 of uncultured Planctomycetaceae bacterium. Taxonomy (GTDB): domain Bacteria; phylum Planctomycetota; class Planctomycetia; order Planctomycetales; family Planctomycetaceae; genus SXXK01. The sequence continues at coordinate 10,057 of CAIQIE010000151.1, forward strand.
GTGGCGCGGAAGTCATTCGCAAGAAGGGCGGCGCTGGTTTTGCCGTTGGTGTTTCCATTGCCGATGTTGTGCACAGTATTGCTCTTGATGACAACCGCATTCATCCGGTCAGCAGCCTGATGAATGGCGCCTACGGTGTTCGCGACGTTTGCTTCTCAATTCCGACAGTGATCGGACGATCTGGTGTGAAGAGCCATATCGAAGTGGAACTGTGGTCCAAAGAAAAGACCGCATTGGTGCAGAGTGCAAATGTTCTGAAAGAGACGATCGCGACAGTTCTGAAGGGTTCATAACCCTGTCGCTGCCGACCACAGCACACAAACCACAAAGGACGCAGTTGCACTTCCCTCGGGAAAGCAACTGCGTCCTTTTCTGTTTCGTCAGCAGGATCAGTCTGGCCCATTTTGGCCGCAAACCAGCACGAAGCGCCAGCGAAGACATCGCACATTCGGAGATTACGCACATCACGGCCCGATCGCCGGCCCCGGCAATTGCCAGGCTCGTCAGCCTTTACTCGCACCGCGGTATGACGCGAACACGCGTCGCGCGAAATTGAAGCTGGTGGCCCGATTGTGGCGCCGAGCGTGCGTGTTGGGCGACATCGATTTCGTGTGGCCCGGGCTGGAACGTAACCCGTTATGAAAGTTCACGACGCACTCCACTTACAGCTCTGCCGAAATCTCAAGCCGCTCAAAAATGGGTTCAGACTCTGCAGGCATCGCTCCGCGTTTGTCAGTCCGAACCTGCCGAGCAGTGTACCAGACAATCGATAGGCACAATCCCGACGGTCAACCTGCTGGAAACGCGGGCAGCCACCGTACCGTTTCCACCTTGTTGAACCGGAAAATCTGCAAAATCGATGTTGGTTTTTCGCAATTTTTCTGGACTTCACAGCGATTTAACGGACCGCTACCGTACTTCAACAGGCGCCGACGAAGCATTTTTTCGCACCAAATGTTGCAGCAGGTCTGTTTGAGTTTTCAAGGCGGTGCCTTCTGTTGGAATGCTGATCAATTCGGCGTCGGGAATTTCCTTTACAGCCAGATATCCGGCTGCAAGCTTCTCAAAGTCTTCTTCACGCGCATCGGAAATCACCTGGCGGTTCTGATTGCGATGTCGCAGGCGATCCCGCACAGTTGCATCGCTGGCAACCGCTTCCACCCACATCAGTGAGAATCCTGCCGCGACAATCTGTCTCCTCAGGATGTCCCGATGCTCGCGATCTGAATATGTTGCGTCCAGAATCACACAGTGGCCTGCCTGCAACCGCGCTATCGCCTGTTGCTGCAATTCCGAATAGACCTGATCCGTGATCTGGCGGCTGTACAATATCGCGCGTTCCTGATCAGTCCCTCGGTGATACAGATCAACGCCGCCCAGAGTTTTTCGCAGGCGGTCGGATGAAAACACCAGCCAGCCTGTTTCGTCACTCAGGAATTCTGCCAGTGACGATTTACCGGAGGCAATGCGTCCGCAGAACACAAACAAGCGCGGTCTGGTTCCTGCAATTGCGTAGCGTAGCGCAAGGCGAAAGTATCTGTGGGCCAGTTCAATGGCCTCCGTGCGTTCGTTCTCCTCTGCGGTCTCGGTCACACTGTGAAGACTCTCAACCTTTCCTCGCACACAGGCCCGGTAACACTGGTAATAGGTGAGAAGGTGCGGCAGACCGGGATCTTTCCAGGCCTCCTGCATACGCTGAATCAGGACTTGTCCCAAATCAGGACGACCGTGAAAATCGAGGTCCATGGTCAGAAAAGCGATATCGCAGGCCACGTCGGTGTGACGCAGTTCTGCACTGAATTCCAGACAGTCATAGATTCTGATGCTGTCATCCGAAAGGTGAATGTGATCCAGGTGCAGGTCGCCGTGGGTGTCCTGTATCCATCCCTGATTGCTGCGGGATTTCAGCAGGGCTCCATGTGTTGCCTCGAACACACAGTTATATTCGGCGATGGCAGTCAGACAGTGTTTTGACAGTGTTCGGCCGGAAAATTGCTGTGCTATGGCGAGATTGTCGCCGGCGTGTTGATGGATGCGGCTTGTGGCAGCCTGACTTTCGGATTCCGGCAGGGGCGGTTGAGTCTGGTAGAAGCGAAGCAATCGCTCGGCAACACGGGTGATCTGCTCTGCTGTCAGACAACCGTCATGCAGTCTTTGCAGCAGAAATCCCGCGGAATCCAGCTCACGCATCCACACACACCATTCCATGACCTCCCCCTGCGGTTGAGACGTCAGCAGCAAGGATCCGTTCACATAGCAGACAGCGGCCACACCAAGGTAAACATCTTCGGCCAACCGCCGATTCAGTTCAACCTCGGCCAGACTGTTCTCACGCCGCCGTTCCAGTGTGGTGAAGTTCAGAAATCCGAAATCGACGGGCTTCTTGATCTTGTAAACAAAGGGACTCGCCAGAAAAACCCACGAGGCATGCGTCTGCAGACGACGTACTTCTTTGGGTTGATGAGGATACGATTCCGGGTTTGCAAGGAATTCCAGCACCCGCCTGGTGATTTCCTCCATTCGACAGTCCTCCGTTTCGGATTTCCGATTGGGGACACATTCATGCCGGAGTTCTGCATAAGCCCACAGTCACTCCGTCGCCACTGCAACGAAGCCGCTTCCGCGGCCGCAGCACGAGCATGTCACCGCCATCGTATCACTGAACAGAGAAAGATCACTTTCCGGGTATGGAAACTGGGTATCGACTGCTGCAGAATCTTTGCGATTTCGCCAGCAATAACTGCTGCATTCAGCCGGAAATGTGACTCACAGAAATGAGTGCCTGAGTGGAATGCGATTGACCAGGTTGCAGGGTCACAGCATTGGCACCGACATTTGCAGTTTCGATGCACACCATGCCCGTCCATTCGTCGTCCCCAAAGTCCGGCATGCGACGACTTTTGTCGATCCATGGGTTCCAGATGACGGTCGAACGCGATCCGGTTTTCGCAACGGTAAGCTTTCTGGCGAAGCCTGGATCCTGCAGGACCACTATTTCCTGGGTATCCATGTAAACCCGATCGGTCTCTTCAATAAATCGAAGAGTTGCTTCCGACGGCTCGCACATTTCCACCTGAGGAACTTTATTCAGATAACGCGACGTTTCCAGTCCGCTGATCGCAATGTGACGAATGTCTGAAACGCTGAAATAGGTATGCATCGCGTCTTCAAACTGTTCCGGCTTTTCCGCTGTGGGCGGAAGTGTTGTCGTCAGTGTGATGATCAGGTCGGCACCAAACAGAACCCGATAGGACAAGTGAAACGCAGCAATCGTGGTCTCCAGCAGGACTTCGACCGCACCGTCATCGCAGCGTTGAACATCCACCACATTCCACTGGCAAATTCGTGCGGTTCCGTGTGCCGGCAAACTGTTGTCTGTTCGATGCGGCCCAAACCAGGGAAAGCAGATCGGGACACCACCACGTATCGGTCTGGACTGTTCAAACCATGAGGCGCCGCTCATCCAGAGTACCGGCTGGTGTCCCGCTGGCTTCCATGCCGTAACATGAGCTCCCTGGAGAAAGATCTCACCGGCAGCGATCTCGCTGTTCACAACCAGTTTTGGCAGACCATTGGGGCCTGTTTCCATGCGATAAGCCTCTGCTGGTTTGTTCATGGTCTGTCTGTGCCCATTGAAAGTCGAAAACAGGTCTTCGGCGGGAATCGCCTTTGACTCCTGTGCCGTAACGGTCTGGTCGCCAGAGTCCGGAGACCAATGGATGCAGAGCGTTTACAGGTCGGGAAGTAACAGGGGGGAAATAAGTCACTGACATGAACAAACACGACCTAACCCATCTGCGGCATCAGGCCTTAGGTGCTGCCTTCCATGGTGAGGGAACACCGGTTAGCCCTGCGCGACGACGGAACAGGAATCAGGCATGTGCAGAGAACTGCTCCGCAAACTCCAGAACGAGACTGTCAACGGCCTGTCGAAAGGGCTCCAGCGTTGCTTCTGTCAGGAAGCGAAAGTTGCTGCGATTCAGAGATTCGCGATTACGAATGGTTCCCTTGGCGACAACTTCCAGGATTGCCATTTCAGAAAACGGGCGGATTAGAATCTCGATGCGACTGTATTCGTTGCGAGCCGTACCGCGTCCCAGTCGCATGTCGTCACGCGTGATGCGAGCCCCCCAGCCCTTTTCGTTGATCACAGTCTGAAATTCAAAGCCCGGGAAATGATCGCACAGCTTACGGAGGCAGCCTTCGATGTGTTCGGTCAGTTCATTACGAAGCTGAGAATGCTTTGACCGCAATTGCTCTTCCGTGGCCGCATCATTCTGAGCTGCTGCACCGACAGCTGACCGGGTCTGATGTCCCCGTTGAATTGCCTTCTGTAATCGTTCTTCGAATTCTGACATTCTTTCCCCTTCGCACGTAGCGGAGAGCCTTTATAAAGACCATTTTCTGAACGGCAAACTCTAAGCGAAACAGGCGTCGCAGGAAACACAGATCATTGTCTGGCTGATAATTTTTGCCCAGCCGACAAACCTGGCCAATCGTCGAGGGCGCGTTTCCTGCTCCGCCCGGTAACAGCCTTCTTCCGCCGGGATCCGTGCAGATTTTCTACGAGAAACGCAGGCAAAGGCCGGGTCAATTCTGAAGGACCCGCAGACTTCATCGTTCACTGGCCGACACCAGCCCCTTCGTGGAAAATCCCCACCACCGACCTGCGGCGACTTTTAATCGCATGACATCTACCAGTCCAGGAACATCCCGGCTGCGCGCACGGGTGAACAAGGGTGATAGCGTCGGACCAATCCGCAAAATCCGCAAAGTGTATTGATGATTCCGAGACAGGAACACTTTCCCCCGGACGGGTGAACGATACACTTGGCAGTTGTGCCGTGAATTCACGTGTCACAGCACAGGCAGGCTGATCTGAAACAGGGAAAAGACAATGATCTCCAGGGTGCATCCGGTTTTATTGAGTCTGGCGTTGCTGCCCGTTCTTTCCGGAGCCTGGCTGGCTCCTTTGCCGGCGGACGAAAAGTCGGCTGCTGCAACCGTTGCCGCGTCCGAGTCGGTGATGCTGTCGGCGGGCACATGGAAGGATATTGAGGCCCTGGTGGCTAAGAACAAGGGGAAGGTTGTCGTTGTGGATGTCTGGTCGACGTCCTGCGCGCCGTGCATGCAGGAGTTTCCCGGCCTGGTTAACCTGCATAACGCACATCCCAAAGACGTGATCTGTGTCAGCTTTAATGTGGACTACGTCGGCATCAAAAATAAACCCGCAGATTTCTATCGGCCGCGGGTGGAAACGTTTCTGAAGAAGCAGAAAGCGGTATTCGTAAACATCCTGTGTACCGACGAATCCGACAAGTTTTTTGCTTCACAGGAGTTGTCATCCATCCCCGCGGTTTATGTCTTTGGAAAAGATGGCAAACTGGCAAAACGGTTCGACGAAAGTCTGCTGCAGGAAGGGCGCGAAGAAGCCTTCACCTACAAGGCAGATATTGACCCATTCGTGAAGGGGTTGCTGTAGCAAATCCGACGGACAGCGAAGCGTCAGTTCATTTACTGGCGGTCACTGCCAGTCATTACGATCAGGATGCGGAGACCATCATGCGTCTGGGAACTGTTCTCACCCCGATGTCCAGCGAAAATCTGCAACTGGCGGCACAATGCGGTGTGACGGATATCGTCCACCGCTATCCCGGTCCGGATCCGGAGGTTCTAAAAACATCCTGTCGCAGAATCGAATCCTTCGGCATGCGGTGCCGTGTTGTCGAAGGTTACCTGCCCATTGAAAACATCAAGCTGGGGCGTGACAACGGGTCGGAACTGAACGCTCTGAAAGAGCTGATTCGTCAGATGGCGGATCAGGATATTCGGCTGTTGTGCTACAACTTTATGGCGGGCACTGACTGGTGCCGGACTCGACTTGATGCACCGGAGCGCAGTGGTGCAAAAGTGACGGCCTTTGACCTGAAGGATGCTGAACGGGCTGTGCTGCTGGGATATCAGCCGACAGATCCGGAAGCGGAACGACTGTCACGACAACTGACTCCGAACAAACTCTGGGAGTATCTGGAACGTCTGCTGAATGAACTTCTGCCTGTGGCAGAACAGTGCGGCGTTGTGCTGGCGATGCATCCGGACGATCCACCGCTCCCGCAGCTGCTGGGAAAACCCAGGATTATGCACTGCGTGGAAAGCTTTGAACGGCTTGTGCATCTGGCCCCCAGTGAATTCAATGCAATCTGCTTCTGCCAGGGTTCCTTTGCCACCATGAACGTGGATATTCCCGCCACGATTCGGCGCCTTGGCAAACACATCCGTTATGTGCACTTTCGCGATGTCGCCGGTACACCGGAAGCGTTTGCAGAAACCTTTCACGACAACGGTCCCACGGATATGGCGGCTGCGATGCAGGCCTATCAGGACATCGGTTTTTCCGGCACTATGCGACCGGACCACGTGCCTCAACTGGTCGGCGAAGATGATGGTGAACCAGGCTACACGATGCTCGGACGACTGTTTGCCTGGGGCTACATGCGAGGCCTCATGCATGCCATTCAGAAGAGCCCTGACAACCACTGAGCGGCCCGGCCAGGAAGTTGGATCAGGGATTCTGCGCGACCGTGTCTGCGACAGCACTTTCCGCAGTGTTTTCCACTGGAGTATGAGCCTCTGCCGCATTGGTGTCGTCCGACGAAGCCTGTGTGACATCCGCCGGCACAGCTTCCTCAAACTGCTTCTCAGACTCAGACTCAGTCTCCCGCTCTGGTCGCAATTCCGCCGGCGGTGTTCTGCGACTGCTCTTCAGAAGATTCAGCGGCAACGTCTGCTTCGAAGAAACGTCCTTGTCTGTGCGATGCCACTTGCGGCTGGGAACCGGTCGAATGAATTCCCCAACGCTGCCTGAGGCCGCTGTCCATGCCGGCGATTCTCTATGTGCCACCGTATCTGTGACGCGGGCAAACTGCCGAGTGTCAGCCATTCCGGGATCCCTGAGAGAAAATGGCGTAGGCTGAAGGACAGGAAGCAGAGTTGGCGAGAATCTCGGTACAGGAATACGAAAATGTCTCGGCACTGCTCCGGACTCAGACACAAGTGTCGATGAACGCATAGCAACCGGCCGCACCGGTATCAGAGACTCCAGTTCTCCTGCAGTCGCGACAAACTCTTCGCTAGCCAGAACCACGTTGTCGGAAACATCTGCAGGCAGCACGACGAACACGCCCCGCTGACGAGGACTCAATGGAAGCTGGTCGGGTTTTTCGACATCGTCCGAAACAGCGGTCTCGTCCACTTCCGGACTGCTGATCAGAATCCCGGACTTCACGAGTCCAAAATCTTCCGGGAAGACGGGCATGCCGACAGAGGGATCAACCCATGCAGACTCCCCGTGCTCGGACTCGTCCTGCAGCGCAGGAGGCTCCCGTGTTGAGCAGGCATCGGAAAATTCGCAGTAGGTCAAATTCGCATCGCTGGGGTCGCCTGTTTCTGCATCATTGCTCCGCATCGTGGTCAGCAGAACGGTCAGTTGTTCCGGATCACCTCCCCGAAAACTCGCCTCCTGAAACCACACCTCAGGCAGAATCTCCATGCTCTCAGGATTCTCTGCGGCGGCGTTCACGTCCTCGGTTGACTCAGGAATCCATAGCTCCGACTTATCGAAGCCCTGGGATTCTAAGCCCAGAGTGCTGACTGGAATTTCCAATCCCGGTTCCAGAGCACAGGCAATGATTTCCGGGAAGTGTGCATCAACAGGCGGGACTTCAAAGAACTCGGCCGACGCCTCATTCACGCTTGCGACAGACTCTTCAGCAACGGCAATTTCAGGCTCTGGCAATTCGCAGGGCTCGGACGCAACATCTTCCAATTCGGACCAATCGAGCGGCTCACAGAATGCCGACGCCTCATTCATGCTTGCGACAGACTCTTCAGCAACGGCAATTTCAGGCTCTGGCGATTCGCAGGGCTCGGAGGCAACATATTCCATTTCGGACCAATCGAGCGGCTCACAGAATGCCGACGCCTCATTCACGCTTACGACAGACTCTTCAGCAACGGCAATTTCAGGCTCTGGCAATTCGCAGGGCTCGGACGCAACATATTCCAATTCGGACCAATCGAGCGGCTCACAGAATGCCAGCGCGGAGACCTCGGTGGAAGCCGCGGACAGCAACGTTCGCGTATGCAGGACTTCCACAACGTCTAAAATGCCCACGGTCATTGCGGGGTTCCGACGATTTTTTCGGGTCGAAGGGAACTTCATACAGACACCTTTTTTCAGGGTCAGAAACCAATCGAACTTCGACACAGAAGCAATGGCCAGCAGCAACCGGCGTCTTCTATGAGGTTCGTGCTTTTAGCTGAGAAAGCTGAGCAGATCACTGTGGGAAATCCCGGAGTGCTGCGTTGGCAACGGCAGGAATCTGATTCGCAAGGAGTTTTGGCCCCGGGAATCGGCGGAAGCTGCTGATTTTCAATGTACTCCGTGCACATAACAGCGACGGCATGGAATTCGCTCGATCAGCAACTTCCGACTCAAAGTTCTGGTTTTTCGGATATCCGCCATGAGCAATAATGGTCCGGTTGTCTTTGCGCTGAACACCTGCCGCCCATTCGGGGAAGCTGTTGCGTCGTCCGCTGCCATGGAACTGATGGCTCATGAGGAACGCGAATTTGAGGACGGTGAGTTCAAGATTCGGCCACTGGTCAGTGTCCGAAACCGGGACGTGTTTGTGATTCAGTCTCTGTATGACGATGGGGAGCAGTCGGTCTGCGAAAAACTGTGCCGCCTGCTGTTCTTTGTCGGCGCGCTGCGAGACGCCTGTGCGGAACGGATCACGCTCGTTATCCCCTATCTCTGCTTTGCACGGAAGGATCAGAAGTCCAGGTCCCGTGATCCGGTAACCACTCGCTATATCGCATCGATGATGGAAAGCGTCGGCGCAGACCTGGTGGTGACGATGGATGTGCACAATCTGGCCGCATTCCAGAATGCCTTCCGAATTCCCACGGAACATCTGGAGGCTCGTCGATTGTTCGCAGAACACCTGAGCCGACTGGTATTGGACGTGGATGTTGTCGTGGTCTCACCGGATGTCGGTGGTTTGAAACGCGCGAACGCGTTTCGAGATACACTGTCTCGCCGCACCCGACAGGTGATTTCCACCGCGTACATGGAAAAATATCGCAGCGTCGGAATTGTCAGTGGAGAAACGGTGATTGGCGATATTGAGGGAAGAACCGTAATCATCCTCGACGACATGATCAGCCGGGGTACTACGCTGGCCCGCACTGTAAAGGCCTGTCGTGATCGTGGCGCTGTGCAGGTGTATGCCGCTGCCACTCATGGCGTTTTCGCGGCTGATGCGGAAGAAGTTTTGTCTGCGGCAGGAGTGGACAAGATCATCGTCACGAACTCCATTCCACCAGTTCGTCTTTCGAAGGAATTTCGGGATCTGCGAGTTCGCGTCATCAGCGTCGCCCCCCTGTTCGGAGAAGCCATTCGCAGAATTCATGAAGGCCAATCTATCGTGGAGCTGGTGGAAGGATAATGGCCATGCAAACGGAGTCGTTCATTGAACGATGAGATCCGATTCCGGCTGCGGAACACCGCTGCGCCCCGTCACCGTTCTATGCGACTGTTCTGCCTGATATGAGCGAATGGTCCCACGGTGCAGTGTTCGGCAATCACTGTTCCCTTTTCAATAACGGTAAACGGACGAATGGTCGTGTCGCGACCAATCGTCACACCAAAGTCGATGCTGGTCTGAGCCGGGTCTTCAATTGTCACGCCCGCCAGCATCAGCTCCTGGTGAATGCCCCGCTGAATGCTCATACGCACCTCGGCCAGCTGGGCACGAGTATTCACGCCGAGGGCTTCTTCCAGGGTCAGCGTACAGGCGGCATCTACGGAATGCCCGTTATCCATCAGAATCCGCGGACAATCCGTCAGATAATATTCCGACTGACTGTTGTTCGGACGCAGGCTGCGCAGAGACTGAAGCAGCAGAGGCGCCGAGAAGGCGTAACATCCGGTGTTGATCTCTGTAATGCGTTGCTGTTCCGCAGTGGCGTCCTTCTGCTCAACAATACATTCAAAACGTCCGTCTGCGTCTCGTACAACGCGCCCAAGGCCTTCATTATTTACTGTGTTCGCAGTACCAATCACGCAGGCCGACCCTGTCTGTTCGCGGCGATCCAGCAGGGCTCGCAGTGAACTGCCCTTCAACAACGGAGTATCCCCTGCCAGAATCAAAACAGAACCATTGTGCCCCGCCAGCGACGATTCGCTCATCATCACCGCATGGCCCGTTCCTTTCTGCTCCGTCTGCTCTGCAAACACAACATCCGCGTGATGCTGCAAAGCGGATCGCACAAGATCCGCGCGATGGCCAACCACCACCACAATCCTGTCCGCTCCGGCCGAACGAGCCGAATCCAGAACGTACTCAATCATTGGTCGGCCGCACACCGGATGCAGAACCTTGGGAATGTCCGACTTCATTCGAGTACTTTTTCCCGCGGCTAGTACAACAGCCATCACACCGAACATACACAAAATCCTGGTTCAGAAAAAAGCCCGGACAGTTCCGGGAATCTGTTGACACAGCTGACCTCTGTCGAAACTGCATAACCCGTCGAGAGGCAGACCCATTCAACACAAACAGACACGGAATTGCTCAGTATCGCAGGCCAATCTGACCAATGAAGCCGGAATTGACATCGACTGCAGTCGGCGAGGAGGCGTATTCAATGTTGCGGTCCAGAATCCAGCCACCTTCAATAAACCAGCTGTAAAGACCAGCGTTCATTTCGAAGCCACCCAGAATTCGGTAGTCAGAAAATTCCACCTGAGTATCCTCGGTCACACCGCCATTGGTGCGCTCTATCCCATAGGCTTCCACATGATAGGCCGCACGCACATAAATCCACTTGGACCAGTAGGCCTCGTTGCCCAGGAACAGCCGGACTCGCGATTCCGGATACATCAGCTGCCACTCCCAGTAATCGTCACGATAAATCAATCCCGCATACGGCAGCACCCGATCATTCACCCGATCCCAGTACATTGCTCCAAGCCCAAGAGTCCAGAATTGGTCCATCTTGAACAGAAGAATGCCGCGTCCGTCCAGCTGAAAACCTTCACTCCAGACATTCGATGAAAAATCGGTATTGATCGAAGGAGTGATTCCGAGGCTGAGACTGACGGGACCTGCTGATGGACTCTCCAATTCCAGATCCACACCAAATCGAAACAGACTGCGAGGCAGATCAAAGGAACCAATACCACCATTGACGTTGCGATAGGCAAACTGATTCGTCCAGTTGAATACCCACCCCGTTGGCAGTGGTGAAGAATAAGCCAGGTCGTAGTCGATTCCAAAAGCCTCAAACTTGCCCGCTGCCGGATCTGACAGATCCGATGATGGCAACCACGAAACATCAATTCGGTTGTTCCACCCAAATCGATATGGCTCAGCAGGGTTCGCACCGTAACTGTACAGCCCCTGTGCAGGCATCCCGGGCTGGTAAGGGTTCATTGGTGCCGACTGCATTCCCTGTGTTCCCTGCATTGCCGGATCCCCCAGAAATGGATCGCCATTCATCGGGGGCGAGAAGGCGTTCCACGTCGTTCCCTCCTGGAAAATCGGCCCCGTTGCCGCTGGAGTTCCACAACATCCCTCCGAGGTTGTCATCGGCCCCTGCATTCCGGACATTCCAGACACCGTGTTGTCCGGCATTACAGAGGTTGATGGCTGTATCGCAACTCCCGAGTTCGCCGGGGCGGCTTCCGCGTCCGTCGGAATTGGAACTCCTCCCTCCTGAAACAGCGAAACAGATGTCAGCTGCGGTTGATACACCGGAGCTGAAAACTGACGAGGCGCCGCCATAGTCATGGGACGAGCCCCATAACCATAGGCCCCGTTCATGCCAGAGCCTGCCGGATAGCCGTACTGAGCTAAACAGGAACGCGACAGCATTCCCAGGGCAACAGAGGCAATCAACACGGGAAGGATGCTTTTCACAACAGCACCTGCTGAGAAGGGGGAGAGAGAACGGGCGGGATTTCTGGATCGATGGCCGCAGGACCCGCGATTGCGAGTCAGGAAAGGAGAGAACTCTGCGACTTGAGAGAAGTTCCCGGAATTCTGCGGATTCGGCCATTCTGGTCAACACCAAGACTGCCGAACCAGGCAAAAGTCACCGGACCCCTTCACCATTCGGCGATCCTGAACACCTCCTTCCGGCGGTTACTGCCGATCTACAAGCACCAATCCCGCTCAGACTCCCCGTCTTCACCAGACTCGCTATGTTAATACGGGTAAACCCCGCTGTATTTGCATCAGTCAGCCGGTGCCCTGACCAAAACGCCGCATCCGTGTGGACTGAATTTCTTCCGACGCCTGACACAACCCGGGACGCACACAGTTGCTCGACCCTGAAAAGCCTGCCAAAATCCTTATTGGGTAATGTTTTAAGGCTTCTTCAGGAGTGGCGGGGTTGCAGCGATCAGCCCAATTGTCTCGATGTGGTCGATACCGCTATTCCCTGTCCCGAGCCTGGGGCTGCGGCGCCGCCGTGGCCTTTATCGGGCTCAACCCGTCCACTGCCGATGCCAACGAGGATGATCCCACGATTCGACGCTGTGTCCGTTTTGCTCAGAGCTGGGGTTTTGACGGCCTCCTGATGCTCAACGCGTTCGCCTTTCGTTCCACGGATCCCGGAGGTCTTTTTGAGGCACCTGATCCGATAGGTCCGGGAAACGACAGGGCCCTGCGTCGTGGCTGCCGACAGGCCAGCCTGATTATTGCGGCATGGGGAAATTACTGCCCCGAAAATCGGCTCGCACAAATTCTGACTCTCACCGAAAAACCACTCCACTGCCTGACCAGAAATCAAAACGGCTCTCCCCGACATCCACTCTATGTCCACAGCTCCACAGTACCGATTCTGTACGCTGATCCGGCAACTCGGTAATTGACGATCCCGTGAATCAGCAAAGCCGAACTCAAAGCGTCCCCGTCACGTCCCCGTCCCGAATCGACCGACTGGAATACCGCCTTTGACGACGGGATGTTGGCACCTTCCCTGTGCCGTTGCCGGGCCCTGAAATTGCAAAGAATCTCATCGCTGGCAATGGGGAAATTCCTGCGGTTTTGGTTTTTGTCAGGCTCGTTGGGAATGCTCCCCGTGCATCGTTTGTATCCTGGGAGGGTGTCGGCAAGAATTCCGGCAGTGGCAGTGTTCATAGAACGTATTGCGCGGCCGATGGCAATTCCTGCGGACCTGAAGATTCAGGTTCGTCAGATCGTCAGCTGGCCGAATTTTTTTGATTGATTAAATTCAAAGGAGTAGTAATGGCTGACGACGGACAGGTTCCTTTTCCGGTTCTCCCTGCCGGTGCTGGCAGTATGGATGCTGATGCGCCCGGAACTTTTACCTCCACTGCGTCCGGTCTGGGTTACCGGATTCTTCGAGCCGGTGCGGGGACAAAGCCCTCAGCGTCACAGTCCGTGGAAGTTCATTACCATGGCTGGCTGGACGATGGACGCGTGTTCGACAGTTCCTACCGTCGGGGGCAGACGATTTCCTTTGGCCTGCATCAGGTGATTAAAGGCTGGACAGAAGGCATGCAACTGGTGGGCGAGGGTGGGATGATTGAGCTGAAGATCCCTTCAGATCTTGGCTACGGAACACGCGGAGCTCCGGGTGTCATTCCGGGAAATGCGACGCTGCATTTTCTGGTCGAGCTGATCAAGGTCAAATAGCAATTGCGTACTGCCAGCATGCTGCTGTTGATCTCCCCGGTGGTTCCCGCGCAGGCGGGAACCACGTGGTCACCACACACTCCGTCATTCCCACGTCGGCGGGAACCGAGCGACGAACTTCCGAAAGTAGCTCCAATTCCCCTTTCGGGGCCTCCCATGAAACTCGGTATTTCTATCATCCTGCTGCTGTTGATGATCAGCCTGACTCCCCTGAAGGCTCAGGAATCAACACAACCCCGGTCAACATTTTCTGACGTGGCTTACGGTTCACACGCCCGGCATGTGCTGGATTTCTGGAAGGCTCCCGGAGATTCCCCCAGACCTCTGCTTGTCTACATTCACGGAGGTGGCTGGCTGACGGGGGACAAGACAAAAAAGGGTCCGGCCATTCAGCCGTTTCTTGACCGCGGAATTTCCTTCGCTGCCGTGAATTATCGACTGACACCGGAACATCCTCTGCCGGCGCCCGTTCATGATGCCGCAAGAGCGATTCAGTTTCTGCGAACAAAGGCCGCCGAATGGAACGTGAATTCCCGCCGAATCGCCTTGACAGGGCCCAGTGCCGGCGCCTGCACCTGCATGTGGCTGCTGCTGCATGATGATCTGGCCGATCCACAGGCCAGTGATCCAGTGCTCCGTGAATCCACTCGCGTTTGTGCAGCGTCGGTCATGGTTGGGCAGACCTCAATCGATCCCCCGGTGATCCGCGACTGGATGGGTCCGGCTGTGCTGGAGCATCCCATGATTGCTTATGCCGTCGGCGAACAGTCGATTGAGCCCGTTACGAAGAACTATGCTCGCTATCGCGAGCTCTACACAGAATTCTCACCCATCAATCACGTGGATGCGGGCGATCCACCCCTGTTTATGACCTGCAGTGCAGAAATGGATTTGCCAGCAAGAGATGCGGGGCACGGCATTCATCACCCCATTCACGGCGTCCGGCTTTTTGAAAAATCAAAATCGCTGGGACATGAATGCCATCTGGTGGTTCCCGGGTATTCTCAATCCATGCGGTATTCGGATGGAAATGACTTTCTGATGAAGTCGCTTCTGGCGGCGGAATAAGCTTCGCACAGGAAAAAATTTCAGGAACATTTTGCTGCTTCGTCGCCAGGGCGGCAGGCAGAAAATGCCTCATCGTCAGGAAAAGTAGAAGGACTTCTCGTGTGTTTTATCCGCGACCGGCATCTTCACGATTCAGTCGCAGTTGTCCGCAGGCCGCATCAATATCGGCTCCTTTGCGTTTACGCACAGTGGCCGGGATGCCTCGATGCATCAGGATCTCCAAAAACTGCTGCGTCTGTGGTTCCCTCGGTGCTGTCATGACCAATTCACTGACTCCGTTCATTGGAATCAGATTCACATGCGCCGTTCGTCCCTGAAGCAGTGACGCCAGTTCTTCAGCATGTCGGGGCTGATCATTGATGCCTGACAGCAACACGTATTCCCAGGAAATCCTTCGCCCGGTGATTTCGTGATACTCTTCTGCAGCATCCAGAATTTCACGAATGCCGATGTTTTTATTGACAGGCACAATCTCCGTGCGCAACTGGTCGTTGGGGGCATGCAACGAGACCGCAAGGTTGTACTGCTGACCCGACTGTGCGAACTCTCGAATCTTTTCGGGCAGGCCGACTGTCGAGACCGTGATTCGTCTGGCTCCCAGACCAAAGCCATCTTCCGCCGTCAGCAGACTTAAGGCCGTCATCAGCGATCGGAAATTGGCCAGAGGCTCACCGATGCCCATCACCACGATGTTGGTGATCTTCTCGTCGTCAGCCATCAGTCGGTGCAGAACCAGCACCTGTTCAAAGATTTCGGCAGGAGTCAGGTTGCGTTTCACTCCCCGCAGTCCACTGGCGCAGAAAACGCAGCCCATGGCGCAGCCCACCTGAGTGCTGATGCAGACGGTTCTGCGGCCCGGGTCACGCATCAGGACACATTCCACCAGTTCCCCATCGTGCAGTCGCAGCAGAAGTTTTTCCGTGCGATCGCCGGCAATCTGATGACCAACCGTTTCGAAGGAACAGAAGCGAAACTGCTCCGACAACTGCCGTCGCAGAATCACCGGAAGATCACTCATCTGGTCAAATGCATTGATCCGTCGCTGGATGAGCCATCTGCGGACCTGCTGAGTGCGAAAGGCCGGGTAACCATGTGCTTTCAGCCAGTCAGCCAGTTCCAGCGCGGAAAGGTCCAGAATGGGGCGCAGTGCCGCCGGGGACGCCGGTATGTCAGCGGCACTGAGCACTGGAAGGGTGACGTTCTGCGGATCCAACTCTGTCTTCACGGCTTTTGATCTGTCTTTCCGGATGGGCTTTGATTGCGATTTCGGGCCAGATCACGACGATAACGTCGAATCATTTCCGAATACTCGCTGTCCAGAACGTCGCGTCCGCCATCCTGAACATCGTTGTCCAGTTGGTCCTGAAGCTGTCCCCACTGGCGTCGGCGCCCCTTCTTTACCGTAGACATCGGGTTGACACCATCGAAGACGGCAGGATTCCCTTCGGATTTCGGATCACTGGAAGCCTGACTACTGTCGGCGCTCAGCTGCCCCGGAGAAAATCGATTCGGCAAAGCCCCTTTTGCCGCACTTTGCAGTGACCTGGCCGCCTTCGCAAGTTGTTGAGGCGAACCGGAAGGACTTTGACCCGGGGATCTACCCTGCCCCTGTTGTGCCTGTCCTTCCGAAGATTTTCCGGCCTGCCCTGCGGACGTCTTTCCGGATTTCTGCTGCCCATTCATTTGATTTTCTGCAGATGTCTGGTCTCCGGGCTGCTGTCCTGGCTGCCCTTCCCCGGACGACTGTTCCGGTTGGCTCGCCGAGGCCTGCGGATTGTCGCCAGGCTGTCCCTGCTGTGGTTGGCCCTCGCCTGGCTGACCGTCCGCGCCTGCTTCCTGAGCATTCGGTTCGGTCTGTGCAGATGCGGCTTCCTGATTCATCAGCTCAGCGGCTTTCTGCAGACTCTGCAGAGCATCTCCGACACTTTCACCAACGTCTGCCGGAACAGGGTTTCCCGGATCGCGGTATCCCTGCGCGGCCTGTTGGGCCAGCTGCGCCGCCCGCTGCAGTTGGCTGGCAGCTTCCTGTGCCGACTGACCTGCCTGCTGCAGTTGTGTATTCTGCAAATTGTCAGAGGCCTGGTTGCCACTGGCGGCACCCTGCTGCGCGGCCTGCGCAGCGTCTCTGGAAGGTGCTGCGAGGTTCTGCATTCCCAGGGCCGGGCTATTGAGCCGCTCTGCAAGATCCTGAAGCGAAGCGGGAATCTGTGCGGCCTGATCTGCCACATTCCGCTGCGCCTGCTGCTGCGTGGCAATCTGCGCCGCACTGTCATTCTGAATCTGGCGGAAGGAGTCAGCGAGTCGGTTCAGATCGTCGCGCTGCCGCAGAAGCTGCGCCTGCCGATCCTGCAGTTCCGGGGAATTGAGCTGGTCAGCGGCCTGTGATGAGTCACCAGCGGAATTTCGCATTCGTTCGGCCGCTTTCTGAAACTGTCCGGCCTGGGCACTTTGCATCGCTTCTGCGGCCCGTTGCGCTGCCTGCTCAGCACTGTTTCCGGCGCCATTTGTAAGCTTCGAGTCTGCCTTCAGTGCCTCGGCCTGCTCACGAGCTGCCTCGGTTAACTGCTCAAGCTGTTCCAGCAGGTTTTCGGCGACCTCCCTGGCTTTCGTGGCTTCCGACGCCTTTGTCGACTTTGCTGCGGACTCACCAGGTGTTCCGTTTGGGCTGCGTGGCATGCCGGCATCCCCTTCATTCTGCGGAGCCGCTTCAGCCTGCGATTGCTTTGGTGATGCCGGTTCACCACGATCCCCGTTTTCCGCTCGGGCTTGTACCGCGTCTTTGTCGGCCTGCGGCATCGTGCTGCTGTCTGCTGCGTTCTGCGGGGGACGATTGTCGTTCCCGCCGCGGTTCTGAGCCAGCTGTTCAATCCGTTCAGAAATCTGCTTCAGCTGCTGTGCTGTCTCAGCGGATTTCTGCGACAGTTCCTGTCGGCGCGTGTTCTGTGAGTCAAGAGCCTGCTGTTCGGCAGCCCTCGCAATGTCATTGACCGGCATGGTCGGATCCTGTGGTATCAGTTCAGCAGGTTTCGAAAGCTGTTTTGCTGTGGCATTCAAATCCTGCTGTGCGGCCTGAAGACTTTTTTGCGGTGTTGCCAGATTTCCCTGCCGCAAATCCCGAATGGCTTCGTCCAGCGGCTGAAGATTTGGCCTGGTGACCTCCTTTGCCTGCTGTTCCACCTGTTGCCCAATCTGTTCGGCCTGCTGTCGGGCCTGCTGCAGTTCATTGGCCAGGGCGTCCGCGTCATGGCTGGCATCCCGCGCTTCTTCTGACACTCCTTCGGCAAGCTGCTGCTGCTGCTGAGCGAGTTGCTGCAATTGTTCGGCGGCTTCTGCGGCCTGATTCAACTGAGCCTCACGTGCCGCCTGAAGCAGTTCCTTCCGACGCTGCAGCAATGAGTTCAGATCCTCACTGAGTTCCAGCTGGTCAGATTGCAGACGCTGCTGCTGCTGATTCAGCTCCTGATGAAACTCCTGCGGTGATTGCCCGTCTTCAGGCTTTCCGCTTTCGCGTTTCCGGCGAAACTCGTCCGAATCTTCTGCAAGCTTCTGAGCGTCCAATGCCAGTCGATTCAGTTCTGCCAGTTCCTGTTCCAGCTGGGCCGCTTTCTGAATTTCGTCCGTGGCTCGATTGAGGTCCTCTCGAATTCGGTTGAGCTCATTGCTGGCGTCCTGCAGGTTCTGTGCTGCGGGGTCAGCTTCTGCCACGGCGGCCTGATCCAGTTTTTCGGGGACGTTTTCACGTACCTGCTGCGCCAGCGCCGACAGCCTGGTGGCCTGCTTCTGCATCAACGGGTGTTGCCCCACTTCTTCAGCCAGCTTCTGCAGCGTGTTGCCCTGCGTCTGTTCCTTTTCGCTTAAGGCTCGCACCTCGTCACGAACGTCCTGTTTCCAGTCACGCTGCGCCTGTTCACGCAGTTGCGCCGCCGTCACGGCATCCTGACCAAGTTGCTCGGCAAGCTTTCGCAGCGAATCCACAAGCTGCTGATCTGCTTCCCGCAGGGCTTTTTGTCCGAGCGGTTCTGCGTTGTCCGAGATGCGAAGGATCCATGGTCCGGCCCAGACCACTTGCGGCCCGGGCTCCGGTCGCTCATCTGCGGCTCGGACCCGAAATTCAACCGTATCGCCATGAGTCAGAGATAACGTTCGGAGATCAATGTGGAATTCGTGCGAAACTGTCGTTGCGCCGCGCTGCATCGGAACCGCAGGCTGCACGCGCAGGGCATCCTGATTCTTTCGAAACTGCAGTTCCAGCAAGCCGACACCAATATCGTCGGTCGCCATGCTGTTCAGAGGAACCACGTCGTCAGGACGCACTTCCAGACCATCAGACACTCCCGTCACTTTCAGGACGGGCGGAGTATCCCGGCTGACGGTCAGCCGTCGATCGGTCATTTCTGAATTCTGCAGCCCATATTCGTCAGTGGCATGGAATTCGAACTGACCGCTTCCCGTGGCCTGCATACGAATCAGGGCTGCCAGACCATCAGGTGACAGGACTATGTCGGCCGTGGGCGGCTGGTCATCAGCGCGATCACGCTGGGCACCCATTCTGACGCCACTGGCAGCTGCGGCAATCTCCTCGGGCAGCAGCGATCCGTTTTCTCCCGGAACCATCTCTTCGCCAGTGACTGCAACGGATTCTCTGATCGGCTGATAATTTTGCCAGGCAAGTTCGACAGTCCTGATCGGCTTGCTGAAGCTCAGCTGGATTTCCAAAGCGCTGCGTTCAAAAACAAGGATTTCGCCGACCACGCCATCCACGGTCTGAATCGGACGTCCCGTGTAGGCCGGCGGCGTTTCAATCAGAGTCGCCCCCAGAATTCGTGGGGGATCCGCGACAACCAACGAATACCACTCAGTCGCAGCACCACCGCCGGTCACACGATACTGCACCGTCTGCCGGGCATCCTGAAGCCGACCGTGATACTGTTGTTTGTTTTCATCCCAGGCCATCGGTATCAGTTCGCTGCGGTCGTCACTTGTACGCAATTCGACAGTGACGTCGTCAGGTCGCACGCCGATCCTTCCGTTTCTCCAGCGAGGAATTGCGGCAAAGGATACATCGGTGCCTGTGGCAACAATGCGATCGGCATCCGGGATTTCGAAAAACAGATTCGTCGGTGCTGCCAGATTTGCAAATGGCATCAGCAGTCGCTGAATCAGCAGTCGTGATCCTTCAGGCCACATCAGCAAGGGAGCCATGGTGATCAGCAGACTGACAGCCGCCACGCTTGCGCGATGCACGACCGGCTGCACCTGAATCACATCTGCAGGACGAATGCTTCCCACCCGCGACTGAACCTGCTGCTGCAGTCTCTGCTGCATCAGTGGAGATCCGGCTTCCGAGGCGGTGATATCCATTCGATTCAGAGAAATCAGTGTGGCCATCGCTTCGTGCAGATCCGGAAAGCGAAGGTCAACCGCCGCACCAAGTTCTTCTGGTGCAGCGGAGGTGAGCAGCGGGAGGATGAGTCGCCTGGCAAACACAACGGCCGTCAGCAGTGCAGACGTTGCCAGCAGGATGCAGCGCAGTACGCCGGGAAGAACCACGAGAAAGTCGAGCAGGCAGGAGACCAGCAGGCAGAACGCAGCCATGCTGACCACATCGGCGCATCCACGAAAGAAAGAGTAAATTCGAATCCGCCGCTGGCATTGCCCCAGTAGCTTCTGAATCGCCGGTATCCGCAAAAGCACACCTGAAGACATCTTCCAGCTCCCGCCATTCGCCAGGCGAAAAAACGCCCCTCTTGCACAGTCGTTTAGAAAGCCGCTTTAGATTCGCCCGCAATTCAGGAAACATCCTCAGTCCCCTGTCCGGCAGTCTACCGTCGGAAGATGCGGAATTGCCATGGAATCCGGAAATTTCCGAGTCTGGATGAGCCGATTCGAGGCTCGGGACGCGACTGGCTGCACTTTTCCGACCAGTCCTGCGAAACCAATAATCTCCGGCGTTTCGCCGCGACGGTTTTTGACGGCTCCCGTTTCGTCGTATGCGTCTTATGATACACTCAGGAAGCAACCGGTATTCCGCCAACTGCGGACGCTATTGCTTCCCTGGTTTCGCCCAGTCCACGGAATTTCGCACGGAAGTCCGCGTTATGGCAATCCAGAACGCTCACCGATGAAACGGAAATGACGGCCTGACTTCCCTCCGGACGTTCTTCATCTGACCGAAAGTTTCAAACAACGTGACGCCTCGCCGAAACACCCTACAGAAGTTGCTGATACCTGCAGCAGTCGTCGGAACAGCAGTTGGGCTGTGGTTTATGATCCACCTTCGTCAGGAATCGAAACGTGCACGCATTGCAGAAGAAACTCAGCGCGACGTCGAGGCACTGATTGCGCGGGCCGAACACGCGTCACAGCAGGGAAGCGATGCTGCCGCAGCAAAGCACTACGAAAAGGTCCTTGCTCTGGATCCGGACAATGTCAAAGCGCTGCTGTTCCTTGCGGCAGTTGCGCAGCAAAATGGTCAACCAAATGATGCAAAGTTGCTGCTTGCCCGCGTCACCAACACCACAGATCAGTTTGCGGCCACAGCAAAGTTTCTGGAAGGAACCATCGCCCTGGAAGAACATCAGGCGCGAACAGCCGAAGCCCTGTTGAAAGAAGCACATCGGATTCGTCCCGCATGGATTCCACCGCTTCGCGAACTGCTTCAGCTCTATTCGCTGCAGCTTCGCGATCGGGAGCTGACGGCAACGCTGGAACAACTTCAGGAACTCAGACCACTCACCCCTCAGGAACTGGCCACAAAACTGCTCGCCGGTCGCCCGCTTGTGGAAGCGACGCTGGCCGTGAAGAGGCTCGAAGCCTTCACATCAAAGGATCCACAGGATATTCACAGTGCTGTTGCCCTGCTTCGCAGTTATCTCGATGAAAATGAAGATCAGAAGGCCACTGAATTGCTGACAACGTTTGCGTCACTGGAAGCTGGCAGCCCGGACCTGCAGGCGATTCGCGCGTTGCTTCAGGAACGCAGGGGAGTCACAACGCTGACAAGCCCCTTTACGGCTCAGTTGCTACTGAATCAGCAGGCTGCGACAGAAGCGTGGGAGGTGGCGCTGCAACGAGCTGTCCGAAACATGGAAACTGAACAGGCGTTGCAGATTGCACAGTACCTGATGACACGGCAGCCGTTTTCCACAACAGCCAGTCACGCATTGGCTCTGGCATGGGAACACTGCGGAAACAAGACGGCCGCAGCGCGGCAGCATGACATCACCCGACATCTGGATCAAATCGAACTGCTCGCCTACCGGATGTTTCGCCCACAGGCTCAGATACCGGAAATGGCACTTCCCGTGATGCTGGAAATTGCCGATCACCTGCAGGCGATTGAGCGGAGTGACGACAGTCAGCAGTGGCTGCAGGCTGCAAGTCGGATAATGCCCGCAGATCAGACTGTGCAGTCTCGTCTGAAAAGTCTCTCCGAGACCTCACAGAAATCCGTGCTGCCTGCAGGAGTTGCCCCCGTCGTCGTATCTCCTCCGTCTGTACCACCGCTGGTCCTGACGGTGTCGTCCCCTGCTGCTTCAGATGCGAGAGTGGTTTCAAATGATGCGGTATGGAACTTTCAGGACGTCGCCGCCGAGGTGGGACTGACGTTCACCTACCATAACGGAGAGAGTCCCGGAAAGAGAATCCTGGAAACAGTCGGTGGCGGTTCCGCAGTACTGGATCTGGATGGCGACCTCTGGCCGGATCTCTATTTTCCCCAGGGACAGTACGCTGATGATGCAGGGCAGAATATTCAGCAGAACGAATCACAGAACCCAGCCAGAGATGCTATTCAAAGACCGGTTCTGACGGATCAGATATTTCGTAATCGCCAGGGAGTGTCCTTCCATGATGTGACCGTGCCGTCCGGTATCCACGAAACCTCACACAGCCTTGCGGCAACCGTTGGGGACTTCGACAGCGATGGATTTCCGGATGTCTTTGTGGCCAACGTCGGCTCGTGTCGCCTTTATCACAACGCAGGCGACGGAACCTTTCAGGATGTCACTCCTGCTCAGATCAACGCAAACCAGAATTGCAGCAGTGGCGCCTGCTTCGCAGACCTGAATGCTGATGGGTTGCCCGAGTTGTTTGTGCTGAATTATGTAGAAGACTGGAATCGTCGCTGCGTCAACAGTGAAGGTCAGTTTGCGACCTGCGATCCAAGAGAACTGAAGCCGGCCATCAACCGTCTGTATCAGAATCTTGGTGATGGTGAGTTTCAGGACATTACGGACAGTTCGGGCTTGTCGGCGATTCCCGGGCGCGCACTTGGAGTCATTGCGGCAGATCTGAACGGTGACGGCGGAACAGAACTCTTCGTGGCCAATGACGGAATGCCCAATACTCTGCTGACAGTTGAATCGCCAGTACCAGCCGATCAGTCGCTTCGGCTGAAGAATATTGCAGTACAGTCAGGCGTTGCAGTTCCGGAATCAGGACGCGCGCATGCCGGAATGGGTGTCGCCCTTGCAGATTTCGATGCCAATGGGCTCCCGGATCTGTTCGTGACAAATTTCTACAGGGAGCAGAACACGCTTTATCAGGGGATCGCTCCCGGTTTGTTCCTTGATGCCTCACTTCGGTCCGGACTGGGCCCCCCAAGCCTGCCCTACCTCGGCTTTGGGACTCAGGCCATCGATGTTGAAGGCGACGGAGATTCCGACATCGTAATTCTCAACGGAGACATTGACGATTATTCAGCCACCGGGCGTCCATGGAAAATGCCGATCACGGCCTTTAGAAATGCCGGCAACGGACAATTTGATGAAATGACTGGCCGCTGTGGAACCGACTTTGCGCAGCCAATGCTTGGGCGTGGCCTGAGTCTGGCAGATTTGAATGGCGATCTGGCAGATGATCTGATCGCTGTGCGACACGATGGCCCGGTGCGGTTGCTGCAAAACCGGACCCCGCAAAAACGACCGGGAATCTGCCTGCGATTTGTCGGCCGTTCAGCACTGCGGGACGGCCGCAGTATCTCGGTAAACTGGCAGACTTCGGATCACACAGAAATCATATGGCTGGCCGCTGGCAGCGGCTTTTCTGCCAGTAACGAACAGAGCGTGCGACGGCACACCACTGAAGGTGCGACAACGGCACTGGATGTCCACTGGGGACACCGTGCAGCGCGGTTAGTGCTGGAAAAAACTTTTCTGCACGGTGCGCTTTGGGAACAGCCAGACGCCAAATTCGGCTTTTTGCCACTTGTCCGCTGAATTTACCCTCAGAAAAGTTTTTTCAATGGTCAGATGAACAGTTTTCAATCAAATAATGCCGAATGATTAAGCAAAACTGCCTGCTATTTATTGACTGCGATTGCGACTCGTGTTAAATCTTGGCGAGGAAATGGCGTCTCCCTGCAATTTTTTCCTGTAACCAGGACGTTGTTTCCCACATTAGGTAATGCCTGCGTTCTGTTTTCCTGATTTTTCAGGCGTTTTTTGAAGGGAGCCACCAGATGGCAAAACAAGGTCGACTAAGAGGTAAATTGCGGGGTTTCACGCTGATCGAACTGCTGGTGGTGATCGCGATCATCGCCATTCTGGTAGCGCTGCTGCTGCCAGCGGTACAGCAGGCGCGCGAGGCGGCACGTCGAACACAGTGCAAGAACAACCTGAAGCAGATCGGGCTGGCGTTGCACAATTACCATGACACACACGGCCGGTTCCCGCCGACGCAGATCATGGTGGCGTATCTTGGAGCCAACAACACAAGTCCGGTTCCTCGCAACCATACATGGGTGTCACTGATCCTGCCGTACCTGGAACAGGCAAACATGTACAGCGCCATCAACTTCAGCCTGCCGATGTTTGTTCAGGCATCCAATACCTACCAGACGCTGCCAACCGGAGAAACGATCGTTTCTCGCAAGCTTCCGACGCTGCAGTGCCCGTCGGACCCGGGTTTTGGTGGTGGTGTTTCAATTCACGGCTTGTCTCACATGAACTATGCCGGCAACATGGGCTGGGACTGGCACTACCGCGGTCCCCACTGGGCGCAGGGACCGTTCCAGAACGGTTCGGAAGGAACTCGGCTTGAAGACGTGAAGGACGGCACATCCAACACGATTGCAGTCGCTGAAACTTCCACACAGGGCTTCCAGCCACGTGCTGGTGCTCCAAGTCATCAGGCGATGGGTGGAATTATCCGTGGCAGCGGTGTAACCAACTCCGTATTCCGCACACCATTTATTGATCCAGGCAGCAACGGCGACGTGATGGACTCAGCGGCTCTTCGAGGTATCGGCCAGACTGGAACTCGCGTTTGGCTGCGACCAGACGGTCAGTCTGCCGGTTACTGGTGGAAAGCCTCTCCGTATGCTCACCCACCAACCTACCTCGCCTGCTTCGGGCTGAACAACAACTGGCCAGGCGCCAGCAGCGTTCACACCGGTGGTGGCCAGGTTCTGCTGTGCGACGGCTCCGTCCGATTTCTCAGCGAAAACCTCCAGGGAGCTCAGCAGCCATCTGTCTGGTTTGCTCTGCACACCTACGTTGGTGGTGTTGAAGCCGGTCAGCCAATCGTTGGCGAGTTCTGATTTGCACTCAGGCTGACGGTGAACAAGCTTCAAACTCCCGGTGTTCAGGGACCCATATCCTGCATCGGGAGTTTTTTCGTTCATCGCTGCAAAATGACGTCGCATGCGTCCACCTTTTTCCACGTGTCAGAAGGAGTTCTTTTCGTGCTGAGATCATTCTGTTCTGTTGTTGCGTGCCTCGCCCTCCTGCAAATCGCCGGTTGCTCCGGTGACGCCGCTGTCGGCGAGAAGGTGAAAACCGTTCCCTTTACGGGCAAACTCTCACTGGACGGTAAACCCTATGGTTCCGTCAAAGTCCAGTTTCTGCCACAGGGATCTGACGGCGGTGTTCGAACTGCCTACGCAGAAGTCAAAGAAGACGGCAGTTTCTCTGCCACAACGTACGTGACCGGCGACGGTATCGTTCCCGGTAAGTACACGGTGCGAGTCGGTTCGGAAGGAGATGGTGCCTCCACCGATCCCTCGCAGATGATGGCGGCCGTCGCCGGTGCTGCGATCGACTCATTCGAGGTCGATGTTCCTGCAGAAGGACTCACCGACATCGACCTGAAACTCACCAGCAGTTCCAAAAAAGGCAAAAGCGGCGGCATGCTTGGACAGTAGTGTCCAACTCCGTTTCTAAAACGCCTTGCAGACAAAAGCCCGGGCCTCCATAGCCCGGGCTTTTGCATTGCGTGTCGAGGAGAGGTCACCAGCCAGAATCGTTTTCCGGCACTCGGTCAGACCGATAGTCTGAACCTTGATTGCGCATCAAAAGTCTTCAATCACCTGCAGATCTTCTCGGCTTCCCAGCAGCGACAGCACCTGCGGGGCAATGTATTCGCTGAGAAACCGCACAGATCCATCGGCCAGCACAAACTGGGCGCCTCCGGTGTGTTGGCTGCTGAAACCGCCGGTGGCCGTGTCAGAAGGGGCCTGAACGGGTGCGGGGGCCACACCGGCGACAGGTACACCAGGGATGTCCCAGCCCTTGTTGATCGGGACACCTGTATTTCGCAGAGTCGATCGATTTCCGGAGATCCAGCCGGATTCGAAAGTATTCTCTATCAACCGTTTTTCTCCCGCAAGAATTGTATTGGATGCCCCGTCACGAATCTGTCGATAAACGACGCTGCTGTTCAGAAACAGGCAGCCATCATTCTTCAGGTCGATCGGCACATCGGAACCAGCGAAGCACCCCGCATAGTTCGAAGATCCCATGGTCAGTCTCCACGGAAGGGACTCGCTGTTCACCGAATCACTCGGACACTGCAGCACTGGTATGCGACTTTGACGGGCCGTAAAATTGCATGGGGAAAAGGCCCCTTCTGTGAAGTTGACTTTCATAGACCGGACTGCTGGTTCCATCATCGGCAGCATCTGCACGATCCAGCTCATCTGGTAACCTTCCTCGACATTTCTGATGGGGCCCGTGGAATTCAGGGTGCCCGGTGGAAGTCGATCAAAGGTCAATTCGTATCCGTGCACAGCTACGCCAATCTCCATGAGATTGTACTTGCACTGAGTTCTTCGGGCGGCTTCTCGAGCCCGTCCAGTTCCCGGCAACAGCAGAGCCACCAAAACGGAAATGATGGCAATCACGACCAGCAATTCAATCAGTGTAAAGCCCGTTTTGTGATGGGAACGGGTTGCTGAAGTTGACAGCGAAGTGGACGAGGCCTTCAAACTGATGGTGAAGTTCTGAGATGTGTACATGAACTGATGGCTCCTGTATGAGTCATCCGGCAGGTCTGAGCAGACCCGGCAGGAATTCTGGCAGTGACAATCAGCGTCGTCTGGCTGACAGCGATCCGGATGGCGGTTGAATTAGTCTGTTGAATCATTTCGGCTGGCAAATTTTGGCTGATTATTTCGAACAACCGACGCCCCTGACAGTGTGGATAACCCGCCGGGTATATTTGCCTGTACTGATATCCGGTGCCATGCACCTTGACGGAGGAAATGAGTCTTTTTATTCTTACGAAGAGGGTCTTCCATTTGCATTTTGCGGAGCGACAGGTATGCCACGGGTCAATCGTCGAGAGATCGTTGCTGATGGGGAAATTCAGGTTTTCCATGTCGTTAACCGCTGTGTCCGCAGGACGCATTTGTGCGGGAAGGATCGGCAGTCGAAAAAAGATTACTCGCATCGCAGGGAGTGGATTCGCCGACGGCTGGAATTTCTGGCTGGTGTGTTTGCAGTGGATATTCTGGGTTTTGCGGTGATGAGCAATCACGTGCACGTGGTGGTCAGGACCCGGCCGGATGTTGGTGCTTCCTGGTCGGATGAAGATGTGGCTCGACGGTGGTGGAATCTGTTTCCGAAGCGAAAAAACAAAGAC
>CAIQIE010000152.1 GCA_903871805.1 uncultured Planctomycetaceae bacterium
AAGTCGTCACCTTGCCGGGACGCGTCATTCTCGACAGTCGGCTTTTCATCAGCAACCGTCGCTGTGATCAGCAGCATCCCGGTCAGCAGCACCTTCAGCATCACAGCCTGCCGTCTGAAATCAGTCACCGGTTTTCATCCTGTTTACGCGTTAAAAGCAAGAATCCCGGACCTTTTTCCGGCCGCACAGCCGCAACGCAATTTTAACACATTTTCTATTGGATCTCGCCCCCCCGATGTCACTGCGGAGAAAACGTTATCCCATCGGTTCGCAATTTCTTCCCGGGAACCGAACGGCAGTGGGCCACTGTCGGTTGGAGATTTGCTGAAGTCGGTGACGGGCAGCCGCGGCTGTCGGAGCCTCAGGATTCCACAACGACGACGCGCCGGCTTTTCAATTCAAAACGCGGCAACGTTCCCACCGCAACCCCTCGGACATCCACAGCAAATCCCAGTCGCTGCCTCAGCGCCAGTCGCACCTGCTCGATCAACTCAGAAAGGTCATTCTGACGATCCGCGACCGGTTCTACCACAACATTCAGTTCTTTCATTTCCCGGATTGTCCGCACTTCAATTTGAAATTCGGCCACCCCCGACAACTCTCTGATCACGGCTTCGATACTGGATGGAAAGACATTGTTTCCGCGAACGATAAGCATATCGTCCACACGTCCCAGAATTCCGCCGTCCAGCCACTTCAGAACACGTCCCCGGGGATCGGACTCGGTGCTCAGACGAACCAGGTCACCAGTCCGATAACGAATCAGGGGACTGCCCGGACGGCAAAGATTTGTCACCACCAGCTCACCGATTTCTCCCGGCGGCACGCTGTTTCCTTCAGCATCCAGCACTTCGGCAATGCACTCGGTTTCCAGCAGGTACAGTCCACCTGGGCGATCTTCACTTTCCGTGGCGAGCGATCCGATTTCTGTCATGCCCCAGTGATCGATCACTCGCGCTTCCCACAGTTCCTCAATCCGCTTTCTTGTCGCAGGAATCGTGCCCCCAGGTTCCCCGGCGACAATCAACATGCGAACAGACGTTTCCTTCAAATCAATCCCTTCCGCCGCCGCAACTTCAGCCATTCGCAGTGCGTAGGTGGGGGTGCAGCAGACGACGGTCGCTTCGTTCTCGATCATCGCCTGCAGTCGCACCGAGGTTGACAATCCTCCTCCGGCGATCGAGAAGTTCCCGTAGCGCAGAGCACCTTCGAAGGCTGCCCAGAATCCGATAAACGGCCCGAAGGAAAACGGGAAGAACAGGCGATCCCACGTCGTCAATCCGGCCAGAAGATAGATCTGCCGCCAGCATTCCATGAACCAGTCCCAGCTTTCCTGAGTGTCCATCCAGCGAACCGGTCGCCCCGTTGTTCCGGATGTCTGATGCAGTCGACGATAGCGTGTGGAAGGAAATGTCAGGTTGGAACCATAAGGCGATTGTGCGGCCTGATCAGCCACGACTTCTGCCTTGGTACAAAGCGGCAGCGTCCGGAAGTCTTCCAGAGTCCGAATGGTACGCACATCCACGCCCGCCGCCTGAAACTTTGAGGTCCAGAACCGATTGCGGGGAATGATCGTCTTCAGCAGTTCGGACAGCTTCTGCAGCTGCAGTGATTCCAGCTGTGCACGGTCCTTCCAGTATACATCAATGTCCTGCAGCACGGGTTGACTCGCCTGACCAGAAAAAAGAAAGGTGTTCGAAGAGCACGCATCTTAATCATGACCGAGCCCCTCGACAATTCGCAGAAATTCAATCGGGATATTTGTCCGGCTCGGACGCCATGCCACGTCGGCCACGTCACGCCCGCCACAATTTGGCGGGCGGACCGGAATTCCGGCCCCTCGACAGGCCAACGGCAAATCTCCAGGGCAGACGCCGGATGGGATCACTGTTCCGTGAACAGTTTTTGGCCAGTCTTTTTTGGAACTGCACTTTGTGAAATCCGTCTGACATCTGTCGGACGCCCTGTCTCACCAATTGGCCAGCTCAGATTGGTCTGGATGGCAGCAGCACGCTGGTCGCCCGAAATTTCGCCGATTTTGAGGTCAGCACTCGGCGAGGCACTTCTCATGTACGTAAGTCCACGGGCTCGCCGCAGTCATCTGATGCGTACGGCGCTGAGTTTGATGTCGACTGGTGTCAGCAGCCGACCTGCAGAGCTGACTCAGGGCGTCAGGAATGTGCGAACCAAGTCGGCGGGAGTCGCCATTCGCGGAGGATGCGTACCTGCGGTATTCACTCAACTTGAATTCACCATGCGGGGATGCAGCGGCCCGCGGTTGGGGCCGCTGTCACAGAACGCTGGTCAGGTTCCCGCGTGCGCGGGCAATGACCGGGTGGGACGGTCTTGCGATTCAGCCCGGAGAGCTGGTAGAAAATAGCCGGTGGCAAGCAAAGCGCCGCTACCCGATTACGCAAAACTTACGCACTTCACCCTGACGAGGTAACAGAAAACTTCGCACTCATTTTGATCCCTGTCTGACACACAGGATTGTCGGCCGCCGCATCAATCGGGGACGGGATCATCCCTGCGGATTCGAATTCAGATGATTGTTGACGGACGATTCCAATGGTGACGCTCCGCTAACCACCGGCTATTTTCTGGCCCCCGTGATTCGGGGTTCCTGGCCTCGGCCTGCAATGCTCTGCGGGGAACTCCCATCGAACAAATTCTGTTCGCGGGACGAACGCCATGACGTCGATGTTAAAATATTCCGGCCCATGCTTTGGATTTGCATCCAGCATGTGACCTACAGCAGCGGCAGTCCATTTCTGTAACCGACACGACTCGACCATTGCGTTCGTAAGGCAGGCCGTCCATGACTTGAGATTTTCCTGAAGAGACGCAACCTTGAGCGTCCCTGCAACGGCCAAATCCCCCCGTTTCTCTGGCGACGCTGCTCTCCAGGATTTGAAGGCATTCATCGACCTGTGCCCATCGCCGACTCCGGAAAGCGGTGGATTTCCTGACTTATCACACTGGCCAATCCATTCGTGCCTTAAGTCCCTTCATGCAGTCGTAGCCCACAATTCGATCTCGCTGTAATCGGCCAAGCACGATCGAGGGATGTACTGCGATCCGACTCGCGAACGAACGGATCGCCGCTTCAGTTCGCAGTCCTGGTAACTCCGCTTCATACTTCGCGGGGATCAGGATCTCGCCAGCGAACTTGTTTGCACCCAACTCACGCGGATCATCGGAGTAATCCACATCAACGAACATCTGGTCCTTCTGGTCATTCAGAAGATGTCCGGCTTCATGGAAAAATGTGAACCAGAATTTGTCGAGCGACTTTCCACGCAGATTCAGAGCGATCATGGCTTTCGAAGCACTCAGCCACTTTGCCGCCCCGCTGACATGCCCCCCGGGAAATTCACGTACGAGCGCCACTGCGACGCCGGCAGCCGCACATTTCTCCTGCATCGCGGGAATAAACAACTCTTGCGCTGTGTCAACCATCAGGCGAAGCTCCTGCACGGCATCGCGAAACTTCTTCTTGTCGAAAAGACCGCATTCAGTCGCCTCGGCCTGTATCTCTGCCAGACGAACCCATGCTGCAATTTTTCCACTGCAGTCTGACTTACTTCCAGACTTGCGAAAGGCAATGCGGTGGTGACTCCAGCCTTTGCGCCACGCCTCCACCGAGGCCACTCGAAAAAATGTCAATGTCTCCAGCAGCAACTCTGTTTGATCAGCGGCCCCCCGAAGTACGTTTCGCTTCACGAGTTCTCTGGTGGGAATAGATTTTAGCCACTCCAGGTCCTGAACGGATGCCGCCCTGTCTTCGAGCCGAGCCTTTCGCTCCTGATAATTGGACTCAAGATTATTCCAGAGTCGTGCTGACACGCCGGTCACTTTTTCCAGCCGCAATGCCGCGTCCGAAGAAATCCGTTTCGCGCCACTGATCAACTGGTTGATATGTTTCGCAGTGAAACCAGTGCGATCTGCCAGCTCCTTCTGGCTGATTCCCAGGCTTTCAATTGTCTCCTGCAACGTTTCACCTGGTTCCGTGACGTAGTCCGGCTCGTAG
>CAIQIE010000153.1 GCA_903871805.1 uncultured Planctomycetaceae bacterium
GTCCTCGATCCGATCCTGAACACTGGTAAAATCACTGCCTTCCAGAGTCTTTGCAAGGCCCGCACGGATCGGATTCAGATCCACATACTGCATGCACGCCAGAATCGCCGCCTCATCCAGCAGCACCTGCGCCTTGAAACGGCCTTCCCAGAACCGGCCGGTACACTTGTCTTGCTTGTTGGCGTCCTTCGCGATTTTTTCGGACAGAAACCTCATGAACCATGAGATGCTCGACAGGCGACGCCGTTTTTCCTTCAGCCCCTTGCGGTCATTGCGAATCGCCTTGAGTTCGATCTCGGCCGGTTCCGCAGGACCACCGTCCGGATTCTTCAGGGCCGGGCAGAGCATCCACCACTTCCGAGCCACCTCGTCGTCGGACCAAGTCGCTACAATATCATAGCGACTACGCAGAACGCAGTGAAAATGGTTGCTCATCACGGCATAGCCGAGCACCTCGATGCCCATGATCCCGGCGAGAAACTCCAGCCGCTGGCGAATCAAATCCCGGCGTTGGTCATAGTTTTTGCCGGTGACTTTGTCGTCGCCACAGAGAAACGCGCGACGCACGCAGCGATTGATGCAGTGGACAACCTGAATTTCCTGATCCGCCAAAACATCCCGCCGATTCGCCCGCGCCATGGTAAAAACTCCACCCGCTAACACCCTGTTTTCTCAAGAGCCCAAAACTCTCGCAAAACAGTACCAGGACTCGTACAAACTGTCAAACGACAGGTGGATGGCCCCAGTTTCCAGTCGCGTTGTTGATGCTTCCGGAGCGAATTCAGCGGCGAGAGGGAATTTTTCGAGTGTTTAACTGGCGTTAGTAACCGTATTGGCAGCATTGGGGAGTATCCCCCAAGTCGGGCAATTCCCCTATTTTCTCAAGAAATAAGGCGGGAACTTGCTGGCCAAATCAAGGAGGGATGTTTACAACTCGCAACACAAGTGCGTGACAAGCTCGGATAGAAACTCCAGACGTCCGGGCGTCGGTCCGCATTCCTGCAGCAAGTGCGCATTTCCGTGCTTACCGGAAAATCAGGAAGCGTTGTCGAAAGATGACGCTTCCTGTTTCTGTTTCGTGGCACACGTGATCAGGGCTGCCCGGCACGCTGAATTGTCGGAATGTTACGGCAATCCCCATCACGGGACAATGTGCGTCAGGAAAGCCTTCGGGGGTTCGCGCAGCTGGTCAAAACGTGTGCGGATTGTGGCCGTGACCGTGATTTGCAGTTCCCACAGCCACGGCTATGTTTGTCGGCATCCCAGAACCGGGTCCTGGCAGCCAGAGTTTTTCGGCAGCCTCATAGAAAGCGACCACGGACTCGTTCTGATCTTCAGTCGCGCGATGTAATGCCAATCCACATGTCAGATCAACCTGTGGTCCGCATTCCCGCAGCGACTCCCTGCACAGACAACCGCAGAAGGTCACGCAGCTGCTGGGCTTCAGTTTGGTCGGCAGACGTATCCAGTCCACGACGCCTCATCAGCAATTCGATCTGAATCAGGTTCAGTGGATCAATGTCCGGATTCCGCACTTCAAGGGACCGCTGAAACCACGTTGTCGACGCCAGCAATTCAGATCCTCCGACGATGTCCAGAATTGCCTGCCGCGACCGATCACGTTCGCTGGCGATCAGCATCCAAATCTGGCGGCGCTGATCTGCGCTGCTGCAGAGTTCTGAGTACCGCTGCCCGACATACATATCGGCCTTAGCCAGCGCCGTGGCGGCGTTATCGATGGTGGCCTGAAAGAACGGCCATTGGCGGTACATCTCAATGACCGTCTGCCAGTCCGATCGATTGTTGTACTTGACGTCGGAGAGGGCAGTCCCCAGTCCGTACCATGCCGGAATCAGGCAGCGATTCTGCGTCCACGCGAAGACCCACGGGATGGCCCGCAGGTCGTTGAGTGTCCGCTGCCCCGTTCGTCGTGATGGTCGAGACGCGATTGGCAGGTTTTCGATCTCTTCGATCGGCGTGGCCTCACCGAAGAACTCGATAAAGCCGGGTGTGTCAACCAGTTCCCGATACGCCTTCAAAGAATTGACGGCCAGCGATTCCATCAATTGCTGCCACTCAGCCCGGACCGCAGGCCGGGGAATATTACTGGCGACCAGTGTGGCAAAAGTGACCTGTTCCAGATGACGATACGCCACATGGAGATCGTCGTAACGCTCGGCAAGGACTTCGCCCTGCTCGGTGAGTCGAAGCGAACCTCCCAGCGCATCGGGCGGCAGCGACAGGATGCCGCGGGCGGCGGGCCCACCGCCTCGTCCAAGGGAGCCTCCTCTTCCGTGGAAAAACGTCAGCCGGATGTTTCGAGTGGCCGCGGTCTGATGCAGCAGATCCTGGGCGCGAAACAGTCCCCAACAGGCGGCCAGATAGCCGCCGTCCTTGGTGCTATCCGAGTAGCCCACCATCACAATCTGTCGGTTGCCCTGCGCTTTCAGGTGCTCTGCATAGACCGGCTGGTCGAGAATTTCGGCCATCACCTCGGGGGCGACCTGCAAATCGTCAATTTTCTCAAACAGCGGGATGATGCGCAGGGCATGTTTCGGAATCGGTGTGCTGTCCGTGGCTGAAACTGTCCATTTTTCAGCGCACACTTTGCGCCACAGCCAGAGGACCGTCAGTAAATCCGACGGGCAGCGAGTCATGCTGATGACATGTCCGCCCAGACAATCTGTGCCAAACCGCTGCAAGGCACGTCGCAGTACCCGAAACAATCCAAGCGATTCCCGAGTAAGCGGAGCGAGCAGTTGCTCGTCGATCGGTTCCCCGATTTCCATTGTCCTGAGAAGCACCCTCTGGCGTTCCGGCTCAGTCAGCGCCGCGAAGTCACTGCACTCACCACTGGCTCGGAGCAGATCCGTCATGACTTCACAATGACGTTCAGAACCCTGACGAACATCCAGGCGGGTCAGATGCAGACCAAAAACCCGAGTCACATCCAGCCATCGCTGGGTTTCTTCGGCGAGCACCTGCTGGCCCCGACAGGCTCTCATGCTGACAATCAACGCTTCGATATCGAGTTCCAGTTCGCGGCCGTCCCTGTAAGCGCCATCGATCGGTGGGTCCGTCAGACTGGCACATCGTGACTGCCGCAACCGCCATTCGATGAGCATTATCCAGCGACGGTAAATTTCATGCTCTGGAACTCGGGCAAGCGTTGCGGAAAATTCCGGCCACCGCTGCTCCGCCTGCGACAGGGCATTCGGAAGATCCGTATCGAGCGATACTTCGTTGCGGGATACCGACAGGAAGTCATAGAGCTTTTTGCACCATTCCAGATGGCGGTCGATTGCCGTGTCGCGCAGCCATACGAGAGTTCGCTCTGTGATGTTCCACGTAACGCCGGGATGGCCGTCTCGATCGCCGCCCATCCATGACCCAAACCGCAAAAACTTCGGCGGTTTGAACTCATGTCCCGGGAATTCGCGTGCCAGTGCCTGCCGCAGAGACAGGCAGATTTCCGGCACGACTTCCCACAGCCGCGACATAATCGATAAACCTCGCTCCACCTCTTCCAGAACAGACGGCCGCATGGGGCGAAGAAATTCTGTCTGCCAAAGCACCGTCAGGTCGGCTCGCAGCCGGGAGGATAAGCTCTCGCGTTCCCGAGGCAGCAAATCGTCTGAATCCAGGTTCTCCAGACATTGTCGCATACGACGCAGCCTGGATCGAATCGAACGTCGTTTTGCTTCACTGGGATGCGCTGTAAACACCAGTTCCACATCCAACTGGTCCAGCGCCTCTTGAACCTGCATGGCAGTCATTCCCGCAGCCTTCAGCTGCTGGACCGCCGCACCAATCGATTCGCTGATTGGATTCGGATGCCGGTCCCGTTCGCGCTGACGAAGGACTCGAACCCGCTGCCTATCTTCGGCCAGATTTGCCAGGTCAAACAAAATGCTTAGCGAACGAGCGACCACACGAACCTGCTCGGAGGTTAATTCGTGGAGCGTTTTCGACAGCGATGCTTCAGCCCCCGGAACATTCGCGCGACGCTCACGGGCCAGATGTCGAATTTCGGTCACCAACTGAACGACCTCAGGTCCCTCCTCCTCGGTAACGATTTGCCTGAGCAGATTTTCCAGTAGCTGCATGTCACTATAAAGTTGTTCGTTGGCAAACATGAGAGCTTCAGGCTTTCGGCTGGGAATCAAACAAAGGCATGCTGTGGTGGTTGATTACAGTATTGTGCCAGGGGTGCGCTGCAGGTTCATTTCCACGCGTCCACAAATCCTGCGGTACGTTCATGCGGGATCTGCGGGACGCGGCGTCAACGGGCAGGGATCGTGGTGCGCGGCAAACTGTACGGTGGCGCTGAAGTTTAGAAAAGCGAGACCAAAATGAGCAGTTTGACAGAAACGACTTCTGAGCATTTTGTCATTTGTTGCAGAAGAAAAACGGGCGTCACCAGTTGCCTGGATCGGGCTCATCGCCTGTCCTGCGGTGGTTTCTGCAGAAAGGCGGCGGTCCACAGCACGGCCGTGATGGTTACTGAAATCATTGATGATCCTCTGTTGTTTCTGCTCTCCGTATTCCATGATTCGTACATGAAACTTATCAATTTCGACTGCGTTCAACTTGCCGCGGTTTCCTCGTGGCGATAACGGTTTTCAGATGCAGCCTCAGCCCTTGCCTCCCCTGCGTCTGCGCGGCTACGGTGATACTTTGCGATTACTCAGGCATCGACGGACAGGACCGGGAATACCCGCATAAACAGGGTTTTCAGGTCAGCGACGGGATCGTCCTGAGCGATCCGTGAACGAACTTCGGGCTGCCGTAGCTTCGACATGGCAGACTCTCGCAAAAGAAGCGATCGGCGCAAAAGAAGCGATCGGCGGGGCGCATCGCACAAGAATACAAGTTTGCCGAGGCTGTAGAATGCTGACCGGAATTTGGTGGCCCCCTGGCGCCGTGTGCTGCGAGGGATAGTGCTGTGAGTTTTCTGCATTCTTCTGCAAACTCTGTGGAACGACGGCATTTCCTGTGGAAACTGGCACTGCTGCGTACCCAAATCGACCACCGGAATGGGCCAAAGCGGGTGGCTAACTGAACGCAACAGCGAGCGGCATGCTGGCGAAAAGGCAACCCGGTGAGTTGCGTCAGTATGGGGATGAAAAGCAGAAAGCCCAGTGAAAACTGGGCTTTCTGAACTACCGGAGGTGGGACTCGAACCCACACAGGTTTTTACACCTACCGGATTTTGAATCCGGCGCGTCTGCCATTTCGCCACTCCGGCGGTTGCTTTTTGAGCTAACAAATAGCTTTCTTACCACTATTCCGCAGACCGCCCCTTGTTGAGGAGCAATCTCCGTGAAGTGCGAAGCTTATCGTCCGAATCCGTCTTCGCAAGCGGTGCATTGTGGAAATCATCAGGTTCCCGAAGTCACCAGGTTCGAATCAGCGTTGCATTCGTTAATTCTTGAATCTTTCGACTTTTCAAACGTATCGGTTCGGGAACTTCTGACGACGACACTCGCGGTCTTTCGTGCGTTCGAGGATTTTGGTTGCTACAATTCGGGCTTGAAAAGGATAGACTTGCGAGGATTCGGGGCGTTTTGCTCAGGAAGTCAGTGTGTGTGTGCGGAAAGCCGGGACGTGATTCCGGAACCGCACATCCGCCCCGCTTAATGTCGTCTGATCACCCATTTGTCATTCATTGCTGACTGATTATTTATGTCAAAACAAGTCTACGTAGCGGGAAAGCTGGTTCCAGCGGAGCAGGCCGTTGTGAGTGTCTTCGATCACGGTCTCCTTTACGGAGACGGTGTTTTTGAGGGTATTCGGGTTTATGGCGGGAAGGTGTTTCTGCTGCAGGAGCACATCGATCGCCTGTTTGAAAGCGCTTTGGCAATCCGCCTGGAACTGCCCATCAGCAACCCGGAGATGGTGACCGCGGTCAAGGACACGGTCCGGGCCAACGAGATTTCAGACGGCTATGTCCGCCTTGTCGTAACACGTGGGGCGGGCTCGCTGGGACTGGATATTCGGCGAACAGCAAATCCGCAGGTGATCATCATTGCGGATACCATTTCCCTGTACCCGGATGAATTGTACCGGACGGGAATGAAACTAGTCACAGCCTCAACAATTCGCAATCACCCGGGGGCCTTAAGTCCTCGCATTAAATCACTGAACTATCTGAACAACATTTTGGCCAAGATTGAAGGCACTGATGCCGGAACAGTCGAGGCTCTGATGCTGAATCACAACGGTGAGGTGGCCGAATGTACCGGCGACAACATCTTTATCGTAAAACGAGGCGTCCTCCGAACGCCACAGCCGGATGCCGGGATACTGGAAGGCATCACGCGGAATGCCGTGATGAAGTTATCGCGTGAGGCTGGCGTCCCGGTGGTTGAGTGCGTGATGACGCGTCACGATATCTACACGGCCGATGAGTGTTTTCTCACCGGGACTGCGGCGGAAGTGATTGCGGTGACCAGTCTGGATGGCCGCCAAATCGGGGAGGGTGTCCCGGGGCCAATCACAAAGCAGCTACTGGAACTGTTCCGCCGCCTGACTCATGGCGGCTGATCGATCCCGGCATTTCAGTGTTTTCCGATGAATTTCCATCACATTGAAATCGGCAGGCCATTTGGCAGGGTCTTCTGGTTTCCTGTGTTTCTGAGAGATGTTGACAGAACTGAGTGAATCAGGGTCATGGCAAAATCGCACGATCTTTTTGATGACACCACCATGACATTTGGTGAGCACCTGGAAGTGCTCCGGGTGCATGTTTTTCGTGCCGTGCTGGGTGTGGCGATTGCCGTAGCGCTAAGCCTTTACTTTGGTGATCGAATTTTTTACTGGCTCAGGCAGCCAGTGGAAAAGGCGTTACGTGAACGGGGGATTCAGAATGTCGCGATGGACATTCCCAAAGAGTCCTTCTATCGGTATTTGGTTGGTGTTTTCTCCGATCGTAAGTCGGCCGAGAAAAAGCCTGTCGTCGCCGCTCCTGATCCTGCGGAACTGAAAGATGATCAGCTGCGCGTGCGAATTGATCGCAGGGAACTTCAGAAAGCGTTGGGGCAGCCCGTGACGGAAGCATCCGGTCCGGCTACTGAGCCGCCGGGCCGGGATTACGTGGACGTCGTAATTACAGCTCCGGAGTTTGCCCAGCTGCAGCGAGTGATTGAAGACACATCCCGGATTACCACGTTCAAAGTGGAAGAAGGCTTCATGGCCTACATGAAAGTCTGCTTCTTTTCCGGTCTGATGCTGTCGTTTCCCTGGGTGTTCTACCAGTTGTGGCTGTTTGTCGCCGCAGGCCTGTATCCTCATGAACGCAAATACGTGTACGTCTATCTGCCGATGAGCATTATCTTGTTTGGCTGCGGCGCCCTGGCCGGGTATTTCTATGCGTTCCCGTTGATGCTGGACTTCCTGATTGGATTTAACGAATGGCTCGGTGTCACGGTACAGCCGCGGCTTTCTGAATACATCAGTATGGCGATGCTGATGCCGTTGTTGTTTGGCGTGAGTTTTCAGCTGCCACTTGTCATGGTGTTTTTAGAGCGAATTGGAGTTTGCACCGTTCAGACCTACAAGGAGAACTGGCGAATTGCTGTGCTGGCAATTTCCGTCGCTTCGATGGTGCTAACCACATCGCCGGACCCATGGAGTATGCTGCTGATGATGATTCCGCTCCTGGTTCTGTACGTGATGGGCATTTACCTGTGTCAGTTCAGAATTGGCAGCCCATCCAGTCCGATTCGCTGAACAGGAACTCGGCTGCGGATTGACGTCGCCCACACTGTGTTTGGTCTCCTGAACGCGTCTGTGAGCATTGAGCAGCGATGCGGGCCAGCACGAAGGAGCGTGCATCTGGATTTCCTGACGGCGATCTGCAAGACTTCGGTTTTCCACCACCATGTTTGCAGGGAGACTGGGGAATGCGGAATCGATTGATCTGCATCGCGCTAACGCTGCTTGTGTTTTTTTCTGCGGCGGTAACGGCAGCGGAAAAACAGAAGAACGTTCTGTTCATCATTTCCGACGACCTGAACAACATGCTGGGGTGTTACGGCGTCTCAACGGTTAAGACACCAAATCTTGACCGGCTCGCCGCGCGAGGTGTCCGTTTTGATAAAGCGTACTGTGCATTTCCGCTGTGCGGTCCCAGTCGCAATTCGATGCTGACGGGGTTATATCCGAACAGCACCGGTATTCTGGCCAACTCGCAGATCTTTCGGCAGACGATCCCTGACCGACTCAGCCTGCCCCAAATGTTCCGACAGCAGGGATATCTGGCCGGGCGGATTGGCAAGCTGTATCACTACAACGTGCCCAATTCGATTGGCACAGATGGCCATGATGATTCCGCATCGTGGGAGCTGGAACTGAATCCTGCTGGAGTGGATCGAACGGAGGAACATCCCCGGATCGAGTCTCTGGTACCGAACCAGTTTGGTGGCACACTGAGCTGGTACGCATCACCGCACAGTGACCAGCATCATACGGACGCGAAGCTGGCTGCTGACGCCGAGTGGGTACTGGAGCGATGTGCCGGGCGTGAGGCTCGTCCCTTCTTCCTCGCCGTCGGTTTCTTTCGGCCACACACACCGTATGTCGCGCCTAAAGTGCCGTGGTTTGATCTGTATGACCAGAGCGCGATGCCGGTTGTTGATGGCGTTGAAGAGGACCTGAAGGATCTGCCGGCAGCCGCGACGGCCAGTCAGAAAAAAGAGCAGCTGACGATGACCATCGAACAAAAACAGAAAGCTCGCCAGGCCTATTACGCGAGCATCAGCTTTATGGATGCGCAGGTCGGGCGAATAGTGGATGCTCTGGAAGCACTTGGTCTGGCGGATGACACGGTGATCGTCTTCACCAGTGATCATGGCTACCACCTTGGTGAACATGGCCTGTGGCAGAAGATGAGTCTCTTTGAAGAGAGCAGTCGGGTACCGCTGCTGATTGTGGCCCCGGGATATCAAAGGGGAGT
Source organism: uncultured Planctomycetaceae bacterium (assembly GCA_903871805.1). Taxonomy (GTDB): domain Bacteria; phylum Planctomycetota; class Planctomycetia; order Planctomycetales; family Planctomycetaceae; genus SXXK01. Next base: position 8,957 of record CAIQIE010000153.1, read on the forward strand.
CGCATCCGCCGCGCCCGTCTCTCACGTGGATCTCTTTCCAACTCTGGCAGAACTTTGCAACATTCAGGCGCCGGACGGGCTGCAGGGACAAAGTCTGGTTCCGATGCTGAAGGATGTCAGTCAGCCGGGGCGAGGCTGGGCACTGACTCAGGTGACGCGAGGCAATGCCAGAGGAAAGGGAGCACGCACCAGAACCAACGGAATTTCCGAAGACGGCGGATTCTTCGGATACAGTCTTAGAACCACTCGCTGGCGGTACACGGAATGGGCCGGTGGTGACGAGGGCCGCGAATTATACGACCACGAAGCGGATCCCGCGGAACAGACGAACCTTGCTGAAGTCCCGGAGTTTCGGGAGACGGTTGCGGAATTGTCGGCCGTGATGACAGAGGCCGTGCGTACGACGTATCCGGCGTCGGGCCAGACGCCGAAGGTTCAACAGGGTCTCTGGGCCCCGGTATTCGTGGATCCCTGAAATTGTCTTGATGGAGTCAGCGGGTTCTGATCAGGAGTCTGTCCATGGATCGTCGTATCTTTCTGCAGTCAGCGTCTGCACTGCCGGCTGGTTTTTTGCCACGTGCCGCAGAATCGTTTTCCGGACGGGACGAAGCGGCGGGGCGAGTCGCTGGATCTGCCCCGGCGGATGCTGTGCGGCAACTGACGGAGAATCTGAATCCGCAGATTCAGAATGCAAGAAACATCGCCTTATCGATTCTAAAACCCACGGCAGCTGAGCTTGAGCATGGGTTACGGCTGCACGCAGAGTCGATTGTGTTCGACGCCTATGGATTTTCTCCCAGGGCAGCCATCGATGGGGAGAAACTTCGGGAACTGATGGAGGCCGGCGGGTCTGAGTCAGAGATTGAGGACCTTCAGGAAGACATGACGATGACGCGATACGTCACCGACGCCAATGAGCAGCGGGAGTATCGCGATGCATGGACAGCATCGGGCGTGACCTGCGTGTTTCAGAATGCCGGCCAGGAATGTCAGGACCCTTTGCGATTGCTGCGTCGATTAGCCCGATTTACATGGGCAACGGACATGCTTCGGGATTTTTTGGGAAAGGCGGTCCTTCCTTCTGATATTGAGGAAGCCAAACGCACCGGGCGAAAAATGCTGTACCTCACAGGCAACGGCATACCGCTCATGCAGAACTGGGAGACGCAGGAAGACGAGTTACGGAATCTGAAGATCTTCTTCCAGCTGGGTATTCGCATGATGCATTTGACGTATCAGCGGCGCAACATGATTGGAGATGGCTGTGGAGAGTCATCCAACGCAGGACTCAGCGATTTTGGCAGAACTGCCATTCAGGAAATGAATCGACAGGGGATTGTGCCCGACTGCGCACATGCGGGTTGGCAGACCAGTCTGGAAGCAGCTCGCGTTTCTTTAAAACCTGTTGTTGCCAGTCATTCAACATGTGGCCACCTGCACCCACATATCCGCAGCAAGCCGGACGACGTGATCCGGGCGATCGCGGATTCGGGCGGGTACATTGGCATTTGTTGCATCAGCAGATTTTTAAGAGGAACTGGTGATATTGCCGCCTTGCTTGATCACATCGAGTATGCAGTGAAGACATTTGGGGCCAGACATGTCGCTATTGGGACTGATGTTGCCTATGCATCTCAGGAAACGTCAAAGCAGGCATCTCAGTTACCTAAACGGCCTCGGACACGGGCCCCATTTCGGTCACTGTGGCCGGCGGATGACTTTCGTGAGACGACGGAGATGACATCCAGTCTGGCCTGGACGAATTGGCCCTTGTTTACGGTAGGAATGGTGCAGCGGGGGATATCGGATGAAGAGATTCGCTTAATACTAGGTGAGAATGTGATGCGAGTAACGCGGGAGACTTTGGCAACAGGTGAGTAATCGGGTCGGAATGATAAACTTGCTCTTATTTTACGAATGGGCTATCTGAACAATCTGTTTTTTCTTAAGGGACTCTGCGGATTTTTTGCTTGAATTCGCCAGATTTTGTTGTCTGAACTCGTACGTGTGGTATTCTTGATTTAAGAATGCGATCCGGTTTTTGAAGTGCATGAGCGATATTCGGTGTGAATTCTGGTTGCAATTCGTCGAAAAGATCACAATGTCAGTACTCTCTCCCATACGTGCCAGACTGCTTCAGCGGGTGTTATGCCTGTTGTTGTGTGTATGTTCGTGGGAAGGTCCTGTACCGATACTTCATACTCACGAATCGCTCAGGCTGCTCGGCCTGTTAAACCAGCATCTCTCTTCCCACCACTGCACCTCGGTTTCAGTGGATATCTGGGGAATTCACTGGCATTTCGTTCCGGTCAGGGACATATACGGAGCCTTCGGTCCCAATGGTGAGCCTGAAGCCGACAGTTCTGACGTCGCATGTTTTGCGTGTGTCTGTGCGGGTTTGCAGACAAGCCAAATGCAGGCAATTGTGGCGTCTGTTCCTTCAGCATTTGTCATGGCTGCCGGTGGACAATGCTCAGGCACCGCGCATCGCCGTGCATTATTGATGAGTGTGGCCCGATCGTTCCTGGTGACACGCATCCAGGGGGTTTCCATGCAAAAAATCACCATGGCATGCGTTGTCTAAGGCGACGTGGCGACACTTGATTGTGTCGAAGATCCGCCGCGTTCGAATCTGCCTGACTTCTCAAAGAAGCATTGCGGCGTGGATGAGGGCGGCATTTGATTTGCACCACTGGCGGCATCACGCCTTAGACTCGATTGCCACATCAGCAGTCTCTCCAGTGTGTTGAGTTTACCGCTGTTTAATGAAACGCGTCTTTCCTGTGTGCGAATGTCCGCTGGAAGGCCTGCGCCTCATACCGTTTGACTTTACTGCGAAGCCAAACGTGGTCCCCGAATCTGTTTACTCCCTGGGGAGTTCCTCTATGAAATCCAGTTTAGTGAAAATTACCGTAGTACTGCTGGCAGTCGCTGCACTTGTTGCCGTTGGGTGGTGGAAATTCAATCAGGTCTCAGAGGTGGCAGCCACGGTTGTAATGCCGTCAGCATCTGCAGAAGTACCTTTTCAAGCGGAAGTTTCGCACCTGGTGCAACTGACGCCGGAGAAAGTGAAAACTGCAGGCTTTGTGATTTCCTCGGTGGCATCCACGGAACTGTTGCACGAGCATCTGGTCCCGGGGCGGATCCAATACGATGAGCGTCGGCACATTCTGGTGCGATCAGCCACGGACGGAATTATTACCAACCTTCCGGTCAAGCCAGGGAAACTGGTAGCGAAGGGTGATGTCCTGATTGAAATCAGCAGTCCGGAAGTGGGCGATGCTCGTGCGAACGTTCTGCAGCGTCGGGCCGAATTGGATCTGGCGGAAGAGAGTCGTGACTGGGAAAAGGCGACCTGTGAGGGGCTCAGCCAATTGTCTGCGGCCATTCGCAATCGCAAAACCGTCGACGAAATCCGGACTCAGTTTCGAACAATAGTGCTGGGAGATGCCAGAGAAGCGTTGCTGTCGGGCTATTCAGACCTGTTGCTGTCGGAGACGCAGTTGCAGTCTGCAGAAGAAAACGCAGCGAACGGAGTTGTTCCGGCGAAGGTTGTCACAGAGCGAACGGCGAATCGGGATTCTTTTGAGGCGAAATTGACATCGGCCATTGAGGTAAGAACGTTTTCCGCCAACCAGATGAGGCTTCAGTCAGAGGCAAAGGTTCAGGACGCAATGCGTCGGCTTCAGATAAGTCTGCAGCAGGTGCGGACCCTGCTTGGAGCTGCGGGCGAGGGTGCTGACACGGAGATTCTTGCGGACACGTTGGGTGAAGAGTCCAGCGCCGAGGAACTTTCACGAATTAAGTTGAAGGCGCCGTTTTCGGGGACCATTGAGAGTTGCAGTATTTCCTCAAATGAACGCCTGACTGCCGGCGAATCGCTGATGATACTGGCGGACACGGCAACGCTGTGGGTCGCAGCGGATTTGCGACAGCGCGAATGGCGTGCATTACGCCTTCAGCCCGGGGACAAGATTCGTGTCGTGACCAATATCGAAGGCGTGAACTCTCGCGATGCCATCGTGCATTTTTCGGGGCGAGAGGTTGATCCGGCCACCAATGCCATTCCCCTGGTTGCCCTGATTGAAAATGAAGATGGTCGGCTTCGTCCTGGCATGTTTGTTCGCGTTGCGATCCCGGTGACGGACGTCCGCCAGGCACTGACGATCCCCGAAGCGTCTTTGCTGGAGCATGATAAGACGTGCTTTGTGTTTGTGCCTGTTGGTGAGAATCAGTTTCAGAGAGTGAACATCGAGACTGGGGTCCGTACCAATGGATTGGTTGAGGTACTTGCCGGATTGAAGTCAGGTGACAAGGTCGTCTCAGAAGGTGGATTTTTTCTCAAGAGTGAACTGTTACTTCAGGGAGAGTCGGAATAGGGCATTGAGTTCGTTTTTTTGAATGCGTTCTGGAAACGGGCTCCTGAAGTGTAATTCCGTCGTTGTCTTCCCAGGTGATCATTTTCCTGCAGTCTGGATTCCCGCCTCATGTTGGTTCAACTCATCAAGATTACTCTTGAAAATCGCTTTCTGGTGCTTGTTGGCACAGTCCTGATGGCACTAGCGGGGATCAATGCTGCCTTAAAGCTGCCAATTGACGCCGTGCCCGACATGACGAATGTGCAGGTCACGGTGATCACGAATGCCGGTTCCTTGTCACCGGTTGAAGTGGAGCGCTATGTGACGCAGCCGGTGGAAGTGACCATGGGGGGGCTTCCAAATGTGGAGGAGTTACGGAGCATTTCGCGGTTTGGTATTTCTGTGGTCACGATTGTCTTCAATGAAGGAACTGACATTTATCGGGCGAGGCAACTGGTTGCAGAACGGATTAGTTCTGCGGCCTCACTGATCCCGAATGGATATGGGACGCCGGAACTTGGCCCGTTGACCACCGCCCTCGGCGAGATTCTGCAGTTTGAAGTACGAGGAGCAAAATTCTCTGCTGTGGAACTGCGAACGATGCTGGAATGGGACGTAGCCCCACGATTGCGTGAAGTCCCCGGTGTTACGGAAATCAACACGCATGGTGGCTACTACAAGACATTTGAGATTCAGCCGGATCCGGACCTGCTCAACAGTTACTCAGTGACCTTTGACCAGCTTTTTCAGGCATTGGAGAACAACAATGTCTCGGCGGGTGGCGGTTACATCGTTCATCATGGTGAGCAGCGTTTTCTGCGAGGCCAGGCCCTGGTGACTGGGGTGGCAGATCTGGAGCAGATTGTGATTCGCCGTGAGAAGGCTGGCACACCGCTTTTGATTCAGGACGTGGCTGAGGTACGCACGGCACCGATGACTCGCCAGGGCGCCGTCACTCGCGATGCACGCGGTGAGGCCGTGACGGGCCTGGTGATGATGCTGATCGGAGCCAACTCCCGGGAAGTTGTCGGGCGAGTCAAAGAGCGGCTTGTCGAAATCCAGAAGACACTTCCCGAAGGAGTGACACTGGAGGTCACCTATGACCGATCCGCATTAATTGGCCGAACTTTGAAAACGGTGCTGAAAAACCTGTTTGAGGGAGGTGCGCTGGTCATTCTTGTCCTGCTGGTCATGCTGGGAAGTTTTCGCGCGGGCCTGATTACGGCACTTGCAATTCCCCTGTCCATGTTATTTGCCACCAGCATGATGCAGATTTTTGGGGTGACAGCCAGTCTGATGAGCCTTGGGGCGATCGACTTTGGACTGATTGTGGACTCTTCGGTTATTATGATCGAGAACTGTATACATAGAATTTCGCACAATTCGGCCGGGCGAAAGCACACGGATGTGATACGCGATGCTGCGATCGAGGTACGCAAGCCAACGATGTTTGGTGAGCTGATTATTTCGATCGTGTACCTTCCGATTCTTCTGCTTGAGGGAACTGAGGGGAAGTTGTTTCGCCCGATGGCTCTGACTGTTCTGTTTGCACTTTTGGGTTCACTGATCCTTTCCATGACGTTCATGCCTGCCATGGCGTCTCTCGCGCTGCCAAAGACGATGAAGGACAAGGATGTTTTTCTTGTTCGCTGGATCAAGTACTTTTATCAGCCGGTTGTCTATCGCGCGATTGCCTATCCTGTAATCACAACACTGATAGCGGTGAGTATTTTCGGAGGCAGCATTCCGGTGGCCATGCACCTGGGCGCAGAGTTTATGCCGCGACTTGAGGAGGGAGACTTGCTGATTGAAGCGGTCAGGCTTCCCAGTGCTTCCCTTGAGGGCGCGATTACAATGTCGCAGCAGATTGAAAGCGAATTGGTGGCGTTCAGGGAAGTTAAGACGGTTTTCTGCAAAACGGGCCGCCCGGAAATTGCAAATGATGTGATGGGTGTGCATCAGACGGACGTCTGGGTCATGTTAACGGATCGCTCCGAATGGCGTCCCGGTGTGACACGAGACGATCTGATACAGGAAATATCGGATTTGCTGAACAAAAAGATCCCGGGGGTCGCCTTTGGATTCACTCAGCCAATCGAAATGCGTGTTGACGAACTGGTGGCTGGTGTGAAAGCTGATGTCGCCGTTTTGCTCTACGGTGACGATCTTGAAAAGTTGGCTCAGATTTCCGGCGATATTGAAAAAACACTGCGGGGAATTCGTGGCGCAGTGGACGTCAAGGCGGACTACCAGGCAAACCTGACCACCGTCACCATTGTTCCCGATCGTGATGCCATGGCTCATTATGGAATTGATGCTCGTCAGGTAATGAACGTCGTGGAAGCTCTCGGCGGGCGCAAGGTGGGAACGATCTTTGAAGGGCGAGCAAGATTTCCGATTCAGGTGCGCATTCCGGAAGAGTGGCGTTCGGATGTGGAAAAGCTCAAGCAACTTCCTGTTGGTGAGGCTGGTGGAAGTCCTGTTCCGCTTGAGGAATTGGCGGACGTCAGAATCGAAGAAACTCCTCCATCGGTAGAGCATGAATCCAACAGGCGACGAACATTTGTGTCGGCTAATGTTCGAGGACGCGACGTAGCCACTTTCGTGGCTGAGGCGCAGGCTGCCATTGCCAATCAGGTCAACATCCCGCCGGGCTATGAAATCCGCTGGGGTGGCGACTTTGAAAATCTTCAGTCCGCCAGCCTGAGGCTCATCTTCATCACCCCTGTGGTGCTGGTGCTGATCTTCCTGCTGCTTTATACATCCTTCAAATCCACTCGACTGGCTCTGCTGATTTTTCTGGCTGTGCCCATGGCGGCCAGTGGCGGGATTTTTGCCCTGAAATTAAGGGCCATGCCCTTCAGCATTTCTGCGGGAGTTGGTTTTATTGCCCTCTTTGGAGTGGCTGTACTGAACGGGCTGGTGTGGGTCAGTGCTGCAGAGCACCTTCGACGGATGAAAATTCCCCTGCAGGAAGCCACAAGGGAAACAGCAATGTCACGACTGCGTCCGGTTCTGATGACAGCATTTGTGGCAAGTCTTGGATTTTTGCCGATGGCACTGTCCACAAGTGACGGAGCAGAAATGCAGAGGCCGCTGGCAACCGTTGTGATCGGGGGACTGATCACTTCAACTCTGCTGACCTCACTTGTTGTACCGGCGATTTATCCCTGGTTTGCAGCAGGCTTGCCCGAGGATGAAGAAGCATCCGAAGACGAATCCGGCGCAGCCCA
>CAIQIE010000154.1 GCA_903871805.1 uncultured Planctomycetaceae bacterium
ACGGTGCTCATGAACCGAGCCAGGCCCGTCGAATCGATCGTGATCGCCGCTCCTGTGCCGTCACCTATGCCGCTCACCGCACCGGTGAACGTCGTTGTGCCGGCATCAGTCCCGGACGCAATCGTCATGTTCTTGCTGCCCCCGGCTGGAGTGCCGCCGAAAACGCTATCCCCTCCATTGGAGTTTAGTGTCGTTGCAGCCCCGAGCGTGACGGCCCCGCTGTAGGACTGTGCTCCGCTGGTGGTGACGGTGCCACTATTCAGATTGGTTGTCTCCGAGTTATCAATACTCAGTGATCCAAGGGAGATGGCTGGTGTCAGGTTGACGGTATCGGTACCGGCACCGCCATCGATCGTGAGACTGCCGGTAAACGCGGCATCGAGACTGGTGATGGTCACAGTATCGTTGACTGTCCCTGTTCCCGCAGTGATGGTCAATGTGGAGAGCGGGTTGGCAAATGTCACCGCGGCCGCAAGGTTGGAGTCGATGCTCATATTGGCCCCGGTCGCGTCGGTGACTGTGATTGTTTTCGCACTGGCATTGCCGGTAAAACCGCGATTCGTGGCGCTCAGGTTGTCCGTCAGGATACTGGTGGAGTCAAGGCTCCCATACTCGATCTGCGAGTTACCTGTGATGTTGATAAACCCGTCAGTGTTGTTGGTAAAACTGTGCGAGACGCTGGTAAACGTGCCGCCGCCGGTCACAGTCAGCATGTCCCGGGTGGTCTGCAGCCCGGCATTAAAGATCACCGATTTCGCGAAATTCCCCAAAGACAGGTCCACAGTCAGTGAATCGTCCCCGTTCTGACCAGAGATCTGGATATTCGCGCCGGTGACTGCAGTGAATGGGACTGTGATGCTGGACGTGCCGCTGCCCGTCGCCCCCGAAATGGCCGTAGTGAACGTCTGGGCGGTGTCGCTGATTCTGAAGAGATTTGCAGTGGTATCCGATTTAATGGTCAGGTCGTCATTCGTCCCCGCAGCATCATTAATGACGAGGTTGCCGGAACCATCGATGGTGACGTTAAACGCCAGCAGCGCCCGCGTCTCCAGCTGCTGCGTGGCACGTGCCACCTCGCCCGTAACGGTCTGCAGAACCGCCCGATCGCGTCGTCGCTTTCCCGCTGGCTTTCGTCGCCCGTCGGTCGTGTGCATCAGTGATCGAAGCGAATTCAGCCAATTAAATCTGAGCATGACCTGCAACCCTGATGTTTAGTACCTGGAACCGGATTACGGATGACCGTTGTCCCACGCCGTCTCGTCAACAACTGCCTGAGAGGCTGACTCACTGCGACGAGCGCACTGAATTGCTCAAACAACAAAGACCGACACGTAATGATCAGTACTGACAACGTGCATGTCTGGGGTGAGGTTCGAGAACTGATGCTGCCACCACGAGCGATGCGCCTGGCCTGCAAGAATTCAGGTAAGCGTTACACCCATCGAAGATTCTCTGTGTTATCCAGTCAGCAAACCTTGTCAACAAGATAATACTGGGGAGTTACTGGTAAGGAACGCTTTTTCGAAAATTACTCAGGTAAACCGGCAATTCAAAGAGATTCTGCCGTAAGAGACCATTCGGGGTAGGGTAAACATGCATGATCGATAATCGTGTACAGATGATACGCTTGTCTCACATATTACGATACTACTAAATATGACGATTATATTGTCTGCAACAGTTGTACTGTCTTTGATGATGATCAGGCCAATTATCACGGCCAAGGCACTCCAGGGTTCTTTGATGACAGGGATTTGCAACATGAAGTCCAACTCGAGCCGCATGATCTGCGCTTCATGACCAGGCTCACTTTGTGGGGTGCTGCTTGAGCAATGACAGGGTGAAGCGTCTGAGCCATGCCATGTTCTTGGTTCCCTGTCGTTCTCGGGTCTTCAATCCGTCCTCGTTGTATGTGACATCCAGACTCCAGTGACACGTGTTCTCGATCCCCCTGTGACTGCGAACACTCTGCGGAAAAAGGGCCACGTCAAAGGGCAGGCTGCTGAGATCGTATCGAAGATCTGTATGCTCCTTGCCGCTCTTCGCGAACGTGTCAACGACTCATCCGATCGTGGTCAGTCCCGCCCAATGACTGCGATCCGGAAAATCCTCTGGCAACTCAAATTGAATAGCGATGCGTGATTCATTTCGTCCGTGACTGGGCTTCTCTGGCGTGTCTTCAGGATGCTGATGCCGGGTCTCGGAAAAGTCCCTGCTGATCTGTTCCTCGACGTAGTTGATGACTGCTGCATTTGTCTTTTCGTGATTTGCTTTCAGCGCCAGAACGTAGTCGCCTTTTCCATCCACAATCTGCTGGGCAATCTTC
>CAIQIE010000155.1 GCA_903871805.1 uncultured Planctomycetaceae bacterium
GTGATAGTGAATCCGCCGGCGACAACATTCCTGACTCGTCCGGATGTCACCTGGACGGTGCCCGTCGGAGCCGGCGTTGATGCAGTGAGTGATATCTGGATCAACAAGGTTGAAGGGGCCTCTTCCAGCGTGTACCTGAAGGCCAGCCGCGTCAGCGGTACCGCCTGGAAAGCGACAAGTGACCTTGTCCTTGGCACCTATCAGATCTGGGTCAGAAGCTACTCCGCAGTGGACGCCTCGGTGGTCTCTGACTGGAGCCTGCAGAAGACGTTCCGGGTTACAACGCCTCCGACACTGATTGGGCCGAACGGGCGTACTGACGATGCGACGCCGACGCTGACCTGGGAAGGCGTGCAGGGGGCTCAGAGCTACCGCGTGTATGTCTCCAGCATGTCCACTGGCGGCACTGCACTTTATGACATTTCGGGCCTGAATGCTCTGAGCTTTACGGTTCCGAAGGATCTTCCCATTGGCCGCTACCGATTCTGGGCACAGGCTCGCAGCGCCTTCGGGGATGTCAGCAACTGGAGCGTTCAGAAGGACTTCCAGGTGGTTTCTGCACCGGTACTTGCGGGACCGTCGTCGTCAACATTTGACACGACTCCGACATTCTCGTGGAATGATATGTCAGCGATGCTGAACGGGACTGTTCCTGCCGGGGCAACCAGCTACGACTTCCGTCTGGACCAGGTACTGGCAACCAGCGTTGTGGAAAACTTCAAGTTCCGCAACACGACGGCCACGACGGTCACTATCCCGGATGCGGAGGCGTTGCCGACCGGGATTTACCGCGCCTATGTTCGGGCTCGCAGTGCGGATACTCAGGGCGACTACACAAAGTTCCTTGAGTTCTTCGTGGGAGGTCGACCAAAACTGAATTCCATCCCCACGTCTGCCAACAAGCGTCCAACATTCAGTTGGGGGAACGTGGATGGAGCGTCGGCGTATGAAATTTACGTTGTGAATGTTACCGACACATCGAAGATCCTTGTTCGCCAGAGCGGAATTTCCACGACCTCCTACACCCCGACCGTGGATTTGGGTAAGGGTGTCTTCCGAGTCTGGGCGAGGGCCTTCAATTCGGGGACCGGTGCAGCCAGCCTCTGGAGCGTGCCTGTCGACTTTACGATTACCGCGACTGACGTTCTGCCGCCGACTGGCAATGAGGGTTCGTGGATTGCAACTGCTCTGGCATCAGTCTTTGAACCCTCAGCGTCTGACATTTCGGTCAGCATGATTCGTTCCGAAGTTGCCGGTGCCGCGGCTGCCCGGGAAGCGATGCCGGTGGTGGAAGCTGAAGTTTCCGCCGTGCCGGTGACTGAAGAGGTTGTTCCGGTCAATGAAGCTGACGCCCTGCAGAACGATGCTGTTCTTTCTGCATGGGATCAGGAGATCTGGTGGGAGCAGAAGTCGGAGCAGGCAGCGTTGCAGGCTGTTCCCGTTGTTGCTGACCGAGCAGAACCTCAATCCGCATCAATCGGAGTTTTGGGAGCCCTGCTCGGACTGGTTTCACTGCGACGTCGTCGCCGTGAGGAAGAGTCAGCGAACTAAGTTCGGACACCTCGCGGCGGGCATCCCGTCGTGACGGAAGATTTGAGCAGATCCGTTATGGGATCCGGAAGCACGGGGCAGGACGCCCGGCGTACGATGGCCGAAATCCGAATTTAACGATAAAGCGGGGCTCGTTTGAGCCCCGCTTTGTCGTTGGTAAAGTCGAAATCGGGAAATTCATCGGCGCTGTGTGGTTTCCTGCTATCACTTTCGGTTCCGGTAAGGGGAGACTATGTCACGTGTGTGTCGTGTCCTGTCAGAGTTGCAGGAGGTGGCGGGGGTAAGGCCGGGCTGGCGCAGTTCGCCGCTGTTTACGCCGGACGCTTGCACGAGCCGGCTGAAAAGCCCCCCGTGTCCCGGATTTGACGGTACACCAGTCGTTTTTTGCTGTCCTCGGTTTCAGAGTCAGAAGTAGTTATGCAGGTCACAATTACCGCCGTGGGGCCAGACCATAAAGGTCTTGCCGATCCAATTGTCCACTTTGTCACGGGTGCTGGAGCGAATATTCACGAAATCCAGATGTATGACCGGGATTCGGAACGTCTGTTCGCAATGCTGATGCGAATTGAATGCGCGGGGGGCTCTGTCAGTGAGTTGCGTACCGAGTTGATGGCAATTGGGCAGGAACGCGGTTTGCAGGTGCGAGTTTGGTCGAGGGACGAGTACGTGCGGCCGCCGCGTCTGGCAATTTGCACGACATATCGCACAGAACCTGCTCTGGCGATTTTGCGTGCCATTCGGGACCGGCGGTTGAAGGCCGAAGTGGCGATTATGGCCGGCAATCGGACGGCCTGTCGCAGTATCGCAGAGCAGTTTGACGTGCCATGGCTTTCCATAGGTGATGATCGCGGCAACCCGGATTATTCCAAACTGGAGTCCGCGATCGATGAGCATCAGATTGATTACGTCCTGCTGGCACGTTACATGCGCGTTCTTCCCGCAGAGTTGTGCTGGAAGTTTGCTGGCGGGCGCATCATCAACCTGCATCATGGGCTGCTTCCGTCGTTTCCTGGTTTTCGGCCCTACGAAGACGCCTATCAGCATCACATGCTGTGTTTTGGTGCCACAGTACACTTTATTGTTCCCGAACTGGATGCCGGAAATCAGATTCTTTATCAGGCCGCATTCAGTGTTCCGCCGGGAACGTCGCTGGAGGAGGTTAAGCGGCTTGGAGAAACAGACCATGAAGCGAATTGCCTGATCGAGGGAGCCCGGCGAGTGATTGACAGAGAAGTTGAGCTTCACTTTCACCGGGTGGTGCGGCGAAATTCCTGATTCTCCGGGCAGGAATTGGGTTGTTGCCTGCGATTAAAGGCGGTTCATACGTTATTCTGTCAGGGTGGAGCCCGGCTGGTTTCGCTCAGTGGAAATTGGCCCTGGTGCACGATGATACTGTTGGCAATGTGATGCGGTCGATTGCTCCACGGCTCAGGTTTTCCGTCAGTGTTTTGCGAACAGAATTCTTTCTCAGTACCCTGTCGTTTCGTTGGTTTTCAGTGTGAGTTGTCTGCAATGCGTTTGCCTGATTTGTTTTCCACTCAGAAATTTGTGCTCTCGATCGAGATCTTTCCGCCAAAGACAGCGGAAGGTGATCAGGCGCTGAAACGCAGTTTGGAAACGCTGGTGGGATACAATCCCGCGTTTATTTCCTGTACCTACGGAGCAGGTGGCTCAACGCAGGAACGCACGCTGGCCTGGTGTCAGGAGATTCACCAGCAGTTCGGTCTCCCGTCAATGTCGCACTTTACCTGCGTGGGTTCGACTGTGGAAGAACTGACCTCGTGGTTAAGTTCCGCTGTTGCACTGGGGGTTCGTAATATCATGGCCCTGCGGGGAGATCCTCCGGCAGGGCAGGAAACCTTCCGGCCTGTTGATGGCGGACTGAAGAATGCCAACGAGCTTGTAGAACTGATCAGGCGGCTGTACCCTGACATGGGAATTGGTGTGGCGGGCTACCCGGAAAAGCATGTTGAAGCACCTTCCATGGATGCGGATCTTGCAAACCTGAAGCGTAAGGTGGATGCGGGTGCTGACGCCGTGTTTACGCAGCTGTTTTTTGTGAACGCGAACTTTTTCGCCTTCAGGGACCGTTGCGAGCAACTCGGGATTCGTATTCCGATCGTTCCCGGTATTATGCCAATTACCGATTTCGCCAGAATCCGTAGAATCACGTCGATGTGCGGGACTGTGTTTCCTGATGCTTTGGCCTCCAGGCTGGAAGCGGTGAAAGATGATGCGCAGGCGCAGTTTGATATTGGCGTGGATCATGCCATTCAGCAATGTGAAGAATTGCAGCGGGAAGGGGTACCGGGAATCCACTTTTACGCGTTGAATAAGTCTGATGCCTGCGTCAGGATTCTTGATCAGCTGATTGGTAAGGCAGACTGATTGCAGTAAAGGCGGCGGCCGGGGCGGGGCGCCGACAAAGTTGCATGTGCCCCTGGCACTCAGGCGTTCATTCAGATCCATTGCACCGGCTGACCTCAAAACACAGTTTTCGCAGCCGGTTCCCATTCATGCAGGGATTTGCCAACGCAGATTCGTCGGACAGTCGCCGAATCCAGGATTCTGACTGCAAAAGTGCCTGCTCTCGGTTTTTTTGGCATCGTGCCAACCCAGCCCCATACTCTGAATGTCTCATCGATGTCCCTGACCCCCGTTATCTCTGGTGAAGAGATCAACTTTTGTTTTGGTGAGGGAGAACTGCGCAAGCAGATTCTGTTCGACGTTAGCCTGCAGATTCAGCCCGGCGAAATCGTATTTCTGACCGGGCCATCCGGCTCAGGAAAGACAACACTGCTGACGCTGATTGCCGGGCTGCGCAGAATGCAGGAAGGCCGTCTGACGGTTCTGGGCCACCCGCTGCATCATGCCACCAAGGAAGATCTGCTGGCGCTGCGGCGCAGAATCGGCTTTATCTTTCAGGCCCATAACCTGCTTCCGTTTCTGACAGCCATTCAGAATGTTCAGGTGATGTTTGACCTGCAGCCAGACGTACCCGCGAAAGAGGCTTATGAGCGATCGGTTCAGATTCTCTGCCAGGTGGGACTGAAGGATCGCATCTCGTATCCCATCTCGCGCCTTTCCGGTGGTCAACGGCAGCGGGTGGCCATCGCACGGGCACTTGTCGGCGACCCCCTGCTGGTCCTTGCTGACGAACCTACCTCAGCTCTGGACGGAACCACCGGTCGAGAAGTCGTCAATCAGCTTCAGGCGCTTGCAAGAGAACGCTCCAGACCGATTCTGATGGTCACACATGACCCCCGAATTCTTGACGTTGCAGACCGCGTGCTGACGATGCAGGACGGACGACTTTCGGAAGTGCCGTGTAACGGAAAATCGCGTTAAGTTCAGGCTGAGGCGGGGCCAGGCTACTGTTCATTCGGATCTGCGTTTTTCGTCGCGTTGGCACGGGCCCCTTCAATCAGCGAATTCCACTGGGGGTGCTTATGCAGCACAAGCAGGTCGACATCTTCACTCAGGTGCTCAAAGTCTGTGAAACCTGTTTCGTTTGTCTTCTTCAGCAATTCCACAGCACGTTCGGTATAGCGACTTCTGTCATTGTCAGCGACCTCGGAACGTTCCGCCGCACGCGCATATGAGCAGGCGCCATTGTACAGGGCAAAGTCGTCCTCCGGTGCGAGACTCAGAAGTTGTTCTGTAACCTTCAGACCCTCGTCCACCTTTCCCTGGCGAATCATCACCAGTGCCATCATGCTGGTCACCTCGGTGCTGTCCGGAGAAAGTTCATCGGCCCGTTTCAGATCCGAAAAGGCCGCGTCAAACTCTCCGACATGCATACGTTCGGAACTGCGGCGAAGCCAGGCTTCCGGCAGAAATGGATCCTGCTTCACCGCCATGTCAAGGGCCTGCAACGCAGTCTTTGTGTCCCCGATTTTTCTGGCCTGACTTTCTTCATACAGCGATCGCATCGCCGGAGACCTGGAAATCGAATTGCGATGCATTTCCATCGCCATTTCACGCACCCATTTATTCGGATCTCGTGACAGCTGATTCATCAGTCTGCGACACTCCGGATGCGCAAATGAGGCCACATGTGCCAGCAGCGACTGCAGAAAATTCTGCCCCTCAAGTGAAGCGTCCCTGGTTCCTTCCAGTGAATCCACCCAGCGTCGGGTGCGATCCATCAGAATCTGCAGAGATTCCTCAGTAGCGTCAGCGCCCAGCAGATTGATGGCCCCGGCGACGGAATACCCGGGTTTTTCAAGCAGACTGGCCGCCAGCTTTCGCCAGTCGGGATGATCGGTGACCGCCATGTGATTCAAAAGTTCTGTAATGTCCGCTCCCGGATGTTCGGGAAATTTGCGGGAAAGTTCCGTGAGTTGTTCAGGCGAGGCACACGCCAGCACAATTCTCAGTGAGGGTCGCTGAGCGTTTGATTCCAGCTTTCGCTGATAATCAGCGAGGAATAATTCGGTCCATGCCGGGTCACGAATCTCAAGGGCCGCTTCTTCGATCGCCTCTGTCACCTGTCCGCTCTGCAACCTCGCCGTGATCACTCGGCGAATCACATCGATCGACTCGGGCTCAGTTGTTTTTCTCAGGTGCACTATCAGCACATCCTGAAATGGCGTCAGCGATACCGATGCGATGCCGGCAGTCAACTTTCTGACGATTTCCGGATGGTTTCTTTCGGAAAGGTAATTTAGTACACGCATGACCTGTTCCGGAGTGTGTCCAGCGGTCTGGCCCTGGGTCGACATGTTCAGAAATTCGGTCAGATAGTCCGTCAGCAATGGGCCCCATTGGTCATTCTGAGACTGTGCCATTTCCGTGGCTGCCATGGTTTGCAGTGCCGGACGTTTCTGGCCCGCCTCCCAAATCTCCGTCATGGCTTCCGCAGCCCGAAGATCCAGACTGTTTGCCAGCCCCGCCAGAGCCGCCTTCGCCACCTTTTCGTTCTCTCCCAGACTCAACTCTCGCAATGCGTCAATCGCTCCGTTACCGGGGACCTGATTCAGCCAGGCAGCAACCTCCAGTTGTCTTTCCACCGATCCTGATTGCGCGTTCTCAAGGATCACTGAAGCCTGCTTTTCGGATAGCCGATCCACAGCTCCCGCTAGTGCTGCACGGCGAATTCCCGGTACCGAACTGCGCAAATCTGCAATCGCCTGTTCAACAGCTGCAAAGCGATAAACCGGTGTCAGGGCCGCACAGATAGCGTCGTCAGTGGTCGCATAGTGACGATTTGTTGCAGGACGCCGAAATGGACTGCTACCCCGCGGAATATCAATGCCCCCCAAAGCTGCAAATCTCAGCCTCTGATCCAGCATCGGCAACACGGAGGGCTCGGCAGCATTCGCTACCCGCTCACGGCAAAGCCCCGAAAGCCATCCCGCAAAGTCTTCGGTAGCCGTGACGGTCTTCCCCTCCTCTGGAATCACAACCATCCTCTCTGGAGTGTTTTCCTGTCGCTTTTTCAGATGCTCAGCCAACACCCAGCCTGCCGGAACGTCCAGTGTTCGGCTGACACGAATCACCTCCAGACTTCCCTCAGGGCCGCACTGCACGATGCGGAACGGATTGATTTCCCGAAAGTACTGATTCAGATTCAGACCGGTTTCCCGCTCTGGCTCCGGCTCCGCACGATTCCCCTCTTTGCCGCCGGCAATGACAGGCTCTGCGAACTGAGCTGGCACCGCGCCGGGAATGATCAACAGCAGCCGCGGCTCCTCAGGCGGAATCTCAGACAGCGTGGCCACCAGCGTCGCCGTGATGCTGTCGCCAGGGGCCAGTGCGTCTGCCAAAAATCTATCCGGACCTGTGATCTCGACATCGCGTTCACCGACCAGCAGCACCGGGTTCAACCGACCCGCAGCAGGCACCTTTGCCGCGCCACGAATGATCAGCTCAAACGTCATCCGCAGATTCAGTTCATTTCGCTGGTCACCCGGAATGACCTCTGCCGCAACACCAGTCACAGAGAAGTTCGTTTTATCCATCTCTGAAGGTGGTTGTCCGCACGCTGTCGCCATGCTGAACATCACCGTAATGGCAACCAGGGGCATCTGCAATTGCATAGTCCACATCCTGAGGTTACGAAGACTCTGAGATTGGCCTGGATTGCGAGCATGGCTGGGGGATGCTTACCCCGGTGACTTTGGTCAGCCTTTGACTTTCAAACCCCTGCCGCATTCATAAACAGCCACGCGTCCATGGAACGTGCACGGTATTTTGACCCGAGTGATCAGGCTTGGGAAGTGGAACATCCACCTGTTTTCCCGGGGGAAATCATCTGGCCGTACAAATTCTGAGGAAATCGTGCATCAAAAATCGCTTCCCGCAGAGTGCCCCACCACCTGACATGCACAGGCAACGGCAGAAGCGTCAGACTGCCGTGCCAACAGCCGCTGATGGCTCCTCTCCCCTTGGCGGAATCAGATGATCCAGTCTTGGGCGAAAAATCACCAGCAGCAGCAGCGGCAGATACCAGATGACATAATGGCCGATATCGTCCGGATACCACAACTGCGCCGCAACAATCAGGCAGGTGGAATTTGCAAGGAGATTCTCCAGATTTCGCGGGCGCGGCAATACGGTCATGGCCGTCAGCATCACGAAGAATAACGCGGCCATGATGATTCGAATCATCAAATGGCTGACATTGGTGTCCACCCCCGCAACGGGATCCTGTAACAGCCGATAAACGGTCCAGTTGGCTGTGGTGATTAGCTTGTTGGTGAAGGAACTCGCATCCCTGGAAATGAACATCAGTGAGGTTACCAGAATCGCGACCACCGCCATCACCGAAATAAGAAAACGAAGACCTCCTCGACGCCCGTAAAATACCGCCCAGAGTGGCAACAGAAAGCCAGCAAAGAATAATGTGCCACTGGCAAACCCCAGCAGAATTCCGGCAATGACAGGCTTGCGATAACTGGCAAATGCCCAGATCAGACAGGCTGCCGGCAGGACGTGGCTTAACTGATGCACATAAACTCCCGTGCAGGGCAGCAGCAGGTACAGACAGGACATTGACACTCCCAGCTGTAAACTGGAGAAATGCCAGCGACTAATGGCCAATAGTCCAAGGACCACCAGCGTATGTGCTGTAATCACCAGGCCCCGCGCAATCCAGTCCGGTTCCTTGTCTGCCAGTTCACCAACAAAATTCCCTCCGGCCGCCACCAGTGTTTCTGTAGGTGCGGGGTGAGTGCCGTCCGTCGATTTGGGATCCACACGAACGTCCTGTCGCTCCAGTAACGCTTTGCCGTAAAGCATGGCCTTCTGCGTGTTCATGTGCGGCGAAAGCAGAGCCACGTGCGCCATCAGTATTCCAAACGCCGGAATACATAGAAAAGTCAGTCCCGCAAAATTCAGATTCTGATCCAGTCTGGGACGACGAGTCAGGCTTTCATCCAGCATCAAACGAACAAGCAGCATTGCTGTGATCAGCAGAAGGCCCAGTGATCCCCAGCGCGAGATAGGATGAACAGACGCTGAAGCCTTACCGGTCCCCTCGTCCATGGCCATCGTCCGACCTTCCAGAGTCGGAGCCGCGATCGCGGCCTTTTCTGGCGATACAACCTGAGCTTCATCGCCAGCGGAACGCGCCTTCATAGCAACCGGAATCACCCCAGCAGACGTTTTTTGCCCCCGGTCTGTTTCGGTCTGACGTGGATCCGGCAGAATTTTTTCGCTCCAAACTCGATCCTGCCAGGACACTGTCGCCGTTAACGCGGTCGACAGCAGAATCAACAATATCAGATCCAGATTGCGAACACTGAAAACCCTGGAGAATCGAAAGTAGACAGCAAGGATCAACAACGCAACGTAGGCCCACCACGTCGGATTGCTAATGTCCATCGATAGAAACGGACGATCCTGCATAACACCACACTGCTCAGGTCAGACAGAAAACACGCAGGACTCCGAAGTCTGATGACCGGAGCGCTACAGCATGAAGGCTTCTCCAAAACCTGGAACCCATGTAACCGGCTCCAGGCACCATCCGCTACGAAGGGAAACGCTGCATCCCTCCCCGCAAAACAGACGCGAACTGCTCATATTGAACGCGCAACAGACCTAAATATCAACAGAATGCGGGAAAAAGCCGGTTCGGCACACCTTTTTTTTGAATTCCGCTGGTGAAAGTTGCGAGAATTCCCCCCTTTGCCCCCGGGAATTCCGGGAAGCACCAGGTTTGATCACGATTCCACAGCCAATTGACTCAGCGACTTGCCTTCAGACCGGAAGTGACCCTGCGGAATTCGTCCAATGCCGTCGAAGATTCCTCCAGAGGCTGCGCGTGAAAGGCCGGCAACAGCTTTTCCCAGACCACATTCAGCTCGTCCTGCATGTTGCCTGTGTTGGCGGTCAACACAATCACCGCGTCCTGTTCAGGAAGTACCACGCAAAACTGGCCATCTTTGCCGTCTCCGCGATATGCCCCATGACGACTGCGCCAGAACTGAAATCCATAACCCTGATTCCAGTCACTCTCCGGGTTGCTTCCATTTGGCACCTGCTTTGACGTGGCCATAACAACCCAGTCGTCAGGAACCAGTTGCTTGCCCTGCCAGACTCCCTTTTGCAGGTACAATTGTCCAAATTTCGCAATGTCTTCCGTCTGCAGGTACAACCCATAGCCGCCAATCGAGATTCCCTGCGGATTTGCATCCCACTTCGGAGCCGCAATCCCCAGGGGACCAAACAGTTGCGGCTGCAGATAATCCACCACCGTTTGCCCGGTCACCTTCTGCACAATCGCCGACTGCATAAATGTGGCCGGAGTATTATAGCGGAAATGTGTGCCTGGCTTGTGCGGGACAGGATGAGCCAGAAATGCCCGAATCCAGTCTTTTTCTCCACGCAGATTCACTTCGTCACTGTGTCCCGCTGACATCGTCAGCAGGTCACGGACTGTCATCGCCTTCAGATTATCGGACGGCTCCGCCGGGGCCTGGTCGGGAAAAAATTTCAGGACCGGATCGTCAATCGAAAGCTTGCCTTCTGCTACGGCCAGTCCCACCGCTGTCGAGGTGAAACTTTTGCTGAGCGACCAAAGCACATGCGCCTTTTCCGCTGCTTCCGGGGCCCACCACGCTTCCGCCACCACGTGCCCATGCCGCACCAGCATAAAGCTGTGAAGCGACTTGACTCGCTCATCTGCTGCCTTCAAAAACTCCAGCAATACAGGGGTCGAAACTCCCTGAGATTCTGGTGTGCTGCGGGGCAGTGAATGCTCATCGCCCCTTAAACCCTGAACAAGGCCGCAGACGGACAGAATACCCAACAGAAACCATCGTCTCACGAAAATCCCTCCCCGCCACATTGCCTCGGTCTCAATCCTGATGCTGCCGGAACCAGCACTCGGCCGCTGAGAAAAGTAAACCCGCCAACCCGCATGTTAGGTCCGGTCCGCTGCAACTGCAAATCCCGACTCCCAGCCAGCATCAGGTGCCAGGCACCTCTGGTCTTAAGCGAAACAGACAAAGAGACTTGCGACACCTCAAGCACTCAGCTTTTGTGGGCTGCCGTACGGCAGTTTCGGCGCAGCGTACTAACCCCGGCAATCGCCTCTGGACGCCCAGCTTCCGTTCGAAATCGACGGCGGAAGTTTTGCACGAGGTCCAGCCAGGATTCCACCGTGCAGTCCAGTCGCTCCATGATCGGTTTCAGATCGCTAGAGATCACTCCCGGCTTGTCCCGACGCAATTGTCGCCCCGTCCAGTCCAGCAACTGCAGGTACTGATCCAGTGACATGAAC
>CAIQIE010000156.1 GCA_903871805.1 uncultured Planctomycetaceae bacterium
GCATTTTGCCATCTTCGTCGACACTGGCAAGAATCGGTGGCGGTGTGGGGAAGATACTGACAGGTATCGCGACGGTGGCGATCGTGCCGCCGCCACACGTTTCGATTCCCAGGATCTCTACACAGCCTTCTGCATAAAGCGAGAGCACTGTGTCTGACCTGGCCGGATCGAAGACCGCAGTGCCCCCAAGGGTGACTGAGGCACCGAGGCCGATTCCGATGATCTCGAGACGAACACTGCCTCTGATAGAAATGTCCAGTGTGTAGACGTCTGACGGGTTATAGAAGTAATCGCGACCGCTCTTAGTCAGGCTGATCGTCCCTTCCAAGCCACCGGACATTGAGAATCCTGGGACTCCGAAATAAATTCCGCCGTAGATTGAAACGCTGAACTGGCCGTCTGACTGAATCCAGGCACTCCCGGAAATCTCAATCGGGCCAAGCCTGCCGGTCAATCCCACGTCAAATCGCCAGGTGTTGGGACCGGCAACGCCAACGTCCACTCTGATGTGACCGCCGACATTGATGATCCTTGCGATGCTGACGTCGCCGCTGAGATCCAGCATAAAGCGATCCGCCCCCTGCCCCGTTGGATCAGACTCGCCTGTGGTATCAATCAGCAGAGAACCACTGACATCGATCGTCAGCATGGAGGTCAGACTGGCTTTGATTGTGACATCTGTACGGAAGTACAGACCAGCGTCCGAGACCTCCATTAGCCCCGTCGCAGCAACCTCAAGGCCGATACCATCCGTACCGATCATGAAGTACAGATCGACATACAACTGGAACAGCGAGGGACTGACAAGAATGCCGGCTGTGATGGTGCCTGACGCGAATCCTGCGAATTCCACATTTCCACTGATAATCGCGACGATGTAATTCGTGGCCGTCGTGTACTTGATCGTTCCGGCTGGATTATGCAGCAGGTTGTCCACCGTCGGGATATCACTGATATCCGGAGCGTACGCGCTGATGGCGTAGCACATTCCCGGGCCATCTTCGCAGGGAACAAGGCGACCAAGCACGTCGTCCTTCAACGGGCTGTCCGACTCATTGAGGAAGTCAATTAGCCGCTGTGGAATTCTGACTTCCTGGGCGTCACCAGTCGTGTTGACGATAACACGAGCAGAAACCCCGAACGACAGCCCAATGTCGTCAAGGCCCACGTCGAGATCCACATCGAGGTCAGCTGCAAAGCCACTGGAGTTGATCACGATCACACCCAGCGCGCTGATGTCCAGAAGTGGTGTTTCATTGGCTGGGACACTGATATCCGGACCGATCCGCAGATTGGCGGAGGCAAAGAGCTTGAACTCTGTGCCGTCCGTTTCAACGTAAAGCGTACCAAGGAGCGCAAGAATCGGCGTACCGCCGGCCAGAATCGTCATGTTCCCCGCAAATTCTATGTTTACGAGGAACGAATCGAAGTCCAGCAGCACTGGATTGTCCGGATCGCCCGTGTTGACAAGGAAACCGCCGTCATCCGGGAAACTGGTTGTGAAGTCAATGGCCCCGACAGAGTCCAAACTCAAGCCTACATTAATGCGGACCGCCAGAGTCGCATTCAGATCGAGGAAATCAAAACCAACGGCTTCAAACGAATCAATGTCCAGATTCAGCGCGACGTAGCCTTTGGGATCGGTCACATCCACCGAAATCCCCACAAACATTCCGAGGTTCAGATCGTTGAGCGCAAATCCCTTCGCACTACTGCTGACCTCGCCCGGAAGCGGAACCCCAGCGGTATTCCTGTCCAGTCTCTTGTTGTCATTACCGTCAAGGAAATACGGACCGTCCCAACCAATGAAGCCATAGACACTGGAGGCTCCAATGGTCATCGTAGTCAGTTCGTCCGTTGAACGGCTGCCGTCAACGCCGACAATGTCGACCGTCTTTTTGGGGCCCATTTCAAAGGCTATGCTGCCCTGCAGCGTGACGATACTGAAGATATCCAGTTCGATGTAACCCTGGGCCTTGATCAGGAAGGAATTCATGCTGAGATACTGGGGAACGCCGCCAGTTCGTACTTCCAATCCCAGTGGATCGATCTTTTCGTCGCTGTCGACATCTGCTGCGGTGACAAGGTTCGTTGCTGCCGTGTCTCCGCCCAGCAGGACGGCCGCTTCATTCAGGTTCAGTATGCCGTCGTGGTTCGTGTCCAGATATTTCAAAATCAGGTCATGGTCGGCCAGCATGGGGTCTGTGAGGCTGACACCACTGAAGTTCAAGCCCGCATTGTGCTGCGAATTCAGCGTCGCCAGTTCTCCGAGCGTAATCTCTCCGTCGTCGTTCACGTCAAACAGCGGCAGTTGCTCACTGGCGAATTCCTCAGTCGTCGCGTAGTTCACGACCGGAAACAGAGGCACACCGAAAACTGCCGGCGATGACAGGTTCAGCTCGACATACAGACGTTCGGCGTTCAGTGTGATGTCGTCAATGCCGACCAGCGAAACCTGCTCTGCACTGGCTTTCAGCGAAAAGTATTTAGTAAAGAATTCCAGCGGATTCGTCGGCTTCATCATCGCAATGGCAAAGTCAAAATCTTCGACGATGAGCCCAACGGCACTGTCGTTGATGACCCCCGCATCATTTTTGTAAGGCCCGCCGATTCCGACAAAGGCCTGCAGGTCTGCCCCGCCCACCGTCATAAAGCTCAACTCTGTCTCAGGTGCACCGGTCGCCGGAATGGAAATGTTGTCCGGCAAATTCAATTCATCCAGAAATGCCTGTGCTGCGTCTGTTGTAAGGCCGGGAGCCACTTTGACGGTGCGCACCGCTCCCTTTTCAAAGGCAATGCTGCCGGAAATGTAAACAAATTCTGCGACCTGGATTGTCACATTGGAGACGCTGGCCAGAATCCGCTCCTGTGTAAAGTCCAGAGTGATCGGGTCGGATGTGGTGCCGGTCTCGACGACATATCCTGAATTTCCGCCAGGATCTGCGGGGAACGACCTCTCAAAATCAATGGTGGCTGTGCCCAGCAACGGTCCGACGTTCAGCAGAGGCTTGCCCAGATTCAGCTCGACTTCCAGATCCCTGATTGTCATGACCAGAAGATCTGCACCACCGTCCGTAAACCCCGCCGCGTCAGCAGTAATCTTCGCCGCGGTAAACGTCGGCAGTTGTTTGCTGAGGACCGGCTTAAAGATTGCCAGGCCCATGTTGAAGTTCTGCACAAAAATGCCGATGCCATCCTGATCGGCAATCGGTTGGCTGAAATCAAGGCCTTCAGAGGGTGGCAGACCAATAAAGGCATTGGCGTCACTGATGCCAATTGCTGTCACTTCCGCCTCAAGACCACCAATGGTTTTGAAGTCATCGCCAATTGTTAGATTCGCGATGCCTTCCAGCTTCTCCAGCACCGGAGCCAGCTTGTTCTGTACCTGCGCGATCAAACCATTCAGCTTCACCGTGATGCGGGCAATCTGCGGTTCCATGGCCTTCTGAATTGCCGCTTTCAGCTTTTCAGCGCTTTTACCCACTCCTGCAGTTAGCGCGTCAGACACTGCAGCCACCAGTTGATCCACGGAATCCTGCAGGGCTTCTTTCAGAAGGTTATCAAATGCCGTTTTCAGCAGGCTTTCCACGGGTTCCACGATGATGGTGTTCACCATGTCTCGCAGCGTCCCCTCAGGCACGGCATCAAGAAGCTCGCCCGTTAAATCATCGAGAATTGGCGTCAGC
>CAIQIE010000157.1 GCA_903871805.1 uncultured Planctomycetaceae bacterium
CAGCCGACCGTCTGAATCGGAGGCCTGTGCAAGGAAGATCAGGCAGTTGATCAGGATCAGCAGATAGTTCACCACGGGCGTGGTACGGGAAGGCACGTTGTCACGCAGCGGAATCATGATGTTCCCAACCTGTTGGTTTCATTCTGTCCCGGAACTATCCCGTGGAACTGGACGCCGCTTTCAACAGACACCAGCAATCACTATCCACCGATAATCGGCAACAGGCTGGCACTTCCATTGGTGACGGTGTTCAGTTGCACCAGAATCCCGGGGTTCTCTTCCAGCATGGTCGGTGGCAACTCTCTGGCAAGAATCGTCTCCACGAAGAATCGCAGCAGATCCCTGACAGAGTGATCTTCGATGTCCTGCAACAGCGACTCCGCCTTTTCCCGGGTGCGCTCGACCAGCACCTCAGCTTTGTCGAAGACTTCACAGGCCTGAAAGATCTCTCGCAGACGTTCGATCCGCTGAGTCTGGCTCTGTGGAACACCGTCGCCCGTCAACAACTGTTTCAGTTCTGCCTTCTGTTCACAGGTGGCGTCCTTCAACGCCAGAGCCAGCAGCGCCGTGAGCCAAGGGAAAATGGGGCAAGGGAAAATGGGGCCATCCACCTGTCGCTTTTTCCTGCAACCGCTGAATTTCTTCGCTCATCCCTGAGTCCTCCGTGAAAGATAGGTGTGGTAAACCATCCTTTACTGAGTCTGAGGGATCTTTTCCAATACCAATTCACGCCGCCTGGAATTTCCCGACAATTTCAGAATCCGCCCATCATTGCCCCTTGACTTTACCTTGCCCATCAGGGTAGCTTCTAGCCGTGAATAAACCCTTAGGCGCGGCGCACGGGGGTGTCACATCTTCTACTAGGGGTGAGTTGAGCATGTTACGAAAGTTCACTTTTTTTGCCACAAAACTCGGGCTCGTTGCACTGGCCCTGTTCGGGTGTCAATCCGAACAATCGGAAGCAGGTGGAATCGCATACACCATTGACGACCTTACAGGCATCCAGCTTACCAATCCGCCGTTTACGCTGGGGTTTCAATTTAACGTCAACACGTCGATCTCCGTGACGGGATTGGGTGTGTTTGATGATACGCAGAATGGCTTGATTGATAGCTATCCAATTGCGATTTTTGATTCCGCAGGTGTCTCGCTGATTTCATCCACCGTGAACAGTGGCACAACAGATCCGCTTATTAACCAATTCCGCTATTCTTCGGTCGCACCTTTCGCGTTATCGCCCGGGCTCTACTACATCGGAGCATTGTACTCAACCGGAAATGATGGCCTTCTGGGCCCGGGGGTGGCGACGAACTTTGCAACATCCTCTGAGATCACTTTTAACCAAGGCGGGTACGCTTTTGGAGGTACATTGTCAGCGCCTTTGAATCTCGTTGGCACAAGTCCCGGATATTTCGGACCTAACTTCACCTTCACATCTGCCTCTGCCACGGTCCCCGAACCCGCCAGTCTGACGATGTTTGGCCTCGGAGCCGTGGGTTTAGTCGCGGGGGCGATGCGCCGCCGTCGCCAGACGAAGACCTTAGTCTGATTTCTTCTGACCATCAAGCAATACAAGATGGATACGGGCGACCCAAACGGTCGTCCGTTTTTCGTATGTGGTCGAGGCAACGACCGATAAGGAGCCACCGTTACTCGGTGAGCTGAAAATGGGGCCATCCACCTGTCACGTTTTTGGTAAGTGCATTTCTGTGAAGGCTTTGCGTACCGACGTGTGTTTTGAGGACGCGTGGGGGCTATCGATGGTTCTAAGACGGACTGGACTCGGGCTGCGGAGCCTTTGGCGTCTGTGTGAACGAGGCATGGCAAAGGAATTTGTGCGACTCCGTTGTCGTTATTCGCCGAAGGTGTGGGCAGGCGTGGAGGGGCGTTCGGTGCGGTTTGCGAAGCTCCTGCCGCCGGGGACACAGCATAACTTCATCGCAACGCGGCCATGAAAATCCCTGGCATCAGCACGACTCCCCCGACCGGCCCAGGGCGTTCGAGGTGCTGTGTCCCCAGATATGTCCCCCGCCTGTCACGAGCACCTCGAGCCGCGCCCGTGAGGAAGCGGAAACAAAGATCGACCCCACCCGTTCAAGCAGGAATAGCGACGACGTGCCAATCTGCGATTCATCCCGCAGAGGCTGGCAGAAAATAACGCGGCGACAGGTGGATGGCCCCCGCGGCGGCAACGATTTGACAACGTTTTGACTATGGCCGTTGGCCAAATGAGTGTTGTGGGGTTCGTGTTCCAAGGGCGTTGCCCTTGGCTATGGTGACTATGGCCGTTGGCCAAAAGGGTTGTTCGTTGTGTTGCGTGACCAAATGGTTTGTCCGTTATTTTTTCGGCTCTATGAAGTTCCCCAGAAGTGGTAGGCGCTCTGGATTGG
>CAIQIE010000158.1 GCA_903871805.1 uncultured Planctomycetaceae bacterium
AGGTGCATGGCACCTTGACTGGTCCAGCGACGCGGGAGGCTGTTTGCAGAGGGCGATAGGGATGGGGGTTGGAAATTTTTTTGCGCTCTGTGGCGTGGGTCAGCGGGGTTGACCGGCGAGGTTGAGCGCGACGACACCGGCGACGATGGCGAGGAGTCCGATGACTCGCAGCGGTGTGAGTGGTTCGCGGAAATACAGGACACCGACGGTGGCGATCAGGGCGGTTCCAACGCCGCTCCAGATGGCATAGGCCACGCTGACGTCAATTTTCTTCAGTGTCAGTGGCAGCAGAGAGAAGCAGACCGCGTAGAAAACCCACATGAGGATTGATGGGATGGGTTTGGTGAATCCTGAGGACAACTTCATACAGACTGTGCCGGCGACTTCGGACAGGATCGCCAGAATCAGAAAAATCCAGTGCATGTTGGGACACTCCATCCAGCGCGTTGCCTTCCCTTGCGTCTTTGGTGCCGGAAGGATATGTGCGGAGTGTGTTGAATCGCCACGGGGATCTTTCAGTTTTCCGGGTCTTCGAGTGATTTCGGGGGCTCCCGCCAGCGGAAGAAATCAGAAACTGAGGTGAATCCTCAGGTCGACTGCGGTAGAATCCGGGGGAAGTTCTATCCAAGACACCTCGACAGACTATTCCCATGACCGGACTCTCTGATTCGCGCGCTGCTATCCTTGCCCGGGTTCGATCTGCGCTTCCGCAGTCAGCGCCGTTACCTGATGTACTGACGGCTGGGCGATGGCAGACTTTTCCGGACCCGGTGGCACGATTCGCGGAAGTGCTGGCGACTGTTGGTGGACAGATGGTGCGGGTGCCTGATCTTGCAGCGGCCGGGCAGCATTTGCAGTCCATGCCATTGTGGGCCACGGCGACCGTGCGTTGCAGCGTCGTGGACGGCCTTGGCGATTCGACATTTGATCTGAACGCTGTGACGGATCCGCATGCTTTGGAAAATGTGGATTTCGCTGTTCTGCGTGGTCATCTGGCGGTGGCCGAGAATGCTGCGGTCTGGGTGACAGATGAGACGTTGAATCACCGCGTCTTGTACTTCATCCCACAGCATATGGCCCTGGTCGTACCGGCGTCCCGGATCGTGCACAATATGCATGAGGCTTATGCACAGATTCCAGTCGGACGTCATCGGTTTGCGGGTTTCATTTCGGGGCCATCGAAGACAGCCGACATTGAGCAGTCGCTGGTGATCGGTGCTCATGGAGCGCGATCAATGACGGTATACCTTGTGGATGATCTCCCGGATCTGCCTGACACCGTCGATTGAGTTGGGTGGACACTGGGGGGGGCGATTGACAGAACCTGCCGTGGCTTTCGGCGGTTCACCAACTGCCGTCGTTCTGACAGTCGCGAACTGTCGGAAAACTTTGCCTGTCCTTCCCGATTCGGGAATTCATGTTCGGGAAACTCCGAAATGGCTCAGGGGGCTGAACTTCTTCCGGCCGCTGCTGTTATCCGGTGATAGGCTCGGCGAGCGACTATGGAAGTGTGGGATTGCGTTGCAGCCATCCTGCCCCATGAGAACTCAGCGAGACCCACTGCGATGCCATCTTTCAGAATCCGTTCCTGCCTGCGGCCTGCTGTTGCTTTGCTGTTGTTGTTCTCTGTGGAAGGCGTCGTTGCACAACCGCCGATCCCGGAACCTGCTGTCGC
>CAIQIE010000159.1 GCA_903871805.1 uncultured Planctomycetaceae bacterium
GCCAATCGAGCCGCGCCCGTCAGGAAGCGGAGATGCCTCATCGCTCCCTAACGGTCGCGGCTCTGCGAATATCTTCAAAATGATCGACCCCGCCTGCGGTTCCGGCCACTTTCTGCTGGGCAGCTTTCCACGAATTCTGGATCGCTGGATGAAGAAAGAACCCGGCACCAACGTCCGGGAACTGGTCCAGCGAACACTGGACAGCATTCATGGCGTCGATGTGAATCCGTTTGCGATCGCGATTGCGCGGTTTCGTCTATTGCTGGCCGCATTGAGAGCCTGTGACATTCAGCGACTGTCCGACGCTCCCGCGTTTCAGATGAATCTCGTCTGTGGAGACTCACTGCTTCACGCACCGCTGGCGGCGGGAGGCAGGAAGTACACGGCCGGGCAACAAGAACTAGACTTCGCCCTAGCCAGTGATCCCGGAGACTCGGACGAGTGCGACCACGCCTATCGGAGTGAAAACTTGGCCGAGTTGAAGCGACTGCTGCGGGGCAGTCAGTATCATGCTGTAGTTGCCAACCCGCCCTACATCGTGCCGCGAGATAAACAACTCAACGATCGTTACCGGAAACGATTCACATCGTGTCATAGGCAGTATTCGCTGTCTGTGCCCTTCATGGAACGAATCTTTCGGCTCGCAGCTTTTGGAGGCTACACGGGGCAAATAACGTCGAATAGTTTCATGAAGCGTGAGTTCGGCAAGAAGCTGATCGAATCGTTTTTCCCGACAGTGGACTTGACTCACGTGATTGACACCAGCGGCGCGTACATTCCCGGGCACGGAACGCCGACAGTAATCTTGCTTGGCAGAAATCGAAAGCCGGTGGCCGGGACGCTACGGACCGTTTTGGGCATTCGTGGTGAGCCAGCACCACCAGCGGATCCGGCGCGGGGCTTAGTATGGTCTGCAATCAGAATATCTTCTGACGACCCCAGCGCTCACAGCGAATTCGTAAGCTCAGGTGACTCAGAACGTCAGCTATTTCACAAACACCCTTGGTCCATCGGCGGTGGCGGAGCCGCCGAATTAAAGGTCGCTCTCGATGAAGGCGCTGACACGACACTCGGTGAAATATGTGAAGCTATATGTTCGATTTGCCTAACACGAGAAGACGAGGCGTATTTAGTTTCACTGTCCGTGCTCGCTCGGCGAGGCATTAAGAGAACTCATTGCGTACCAAGTATTCAAGGAGATCAGATTCGTGATTGGTGCATAAATGATCCAGGCTATTCCCTTTTCCCCTATGACGCCAACCTTAATCCAGAATTGGAATCTGCGGCAGAAGACGTAATTCGGTTCTTGTGGGAGCGGCGAGAGTTTCTCTGGAGGCGACGTGAGCCGAATGGCGACCACCGTGAATTGAAACGAACGTGGTGGGAGTGGAGCAGGTTTCTCCGGCACCGGTTGGTACCGCGAACATCAATAGCGATGGCATTCGTCGCAACTCACAACCATTTCGTCATCGACTTTGACAGGACCGTTTTCAATCGATCGGCCCCCGTAATCAAGTTGCCGGAAATGGCTTCTGAGGACCAGTATCTTGGGCTTCTGGGGACCCTCAACAGTTCGGTCGCTTGCTTCTGGATGAAACAAATATTTCATGACAAGGGAAGTACTGTCGATAGCCAAGGAGCGAGGCAGGCGACAGAGGCATTCGAGGGGTTCCGCGAGTTCGCTGCTACCGGACTCCTCAAATTCCCTATGCCTGCTTCCGCGCCGATCGATGTTGCACATCAGCTGAATAGCCTATCAAAAACTGTTGGTCAGGCAACACCTGCAACGGCACTGCAGACGTCGAAACGTACGCGCGATGCGCTCGTAGCGGCGAGCTTCGCCAATGCCCGAATCAGAGAGAGAATGATAGCCCATCAAGAAGAACTCGACTGGGAGTGCTACCGGCTCTACGGGCTGATCACAGATAATCTCACGATGTCTGAGCCGCCTCAGATCAAGCTGGGGCAACGAGCGTTCGAGATCGTGCTAGCGCGGAAGATGGCGGCGGGCGAAACACAAACGACGTGGTTTGAACGACACGGCTCGACGCCGATCACAGAACTCCCTGCCGAGTGGCCTGACGACTATCGTCAACTGGTCGAACGCCGCATTGCATTGATCGAGTCCGATCCAAACATCCGGCTGATCGAACAGCCCGAATACAAACGCCGCTGGAACACCGAGTCGTGGGAATCACAGCTTGAACGTGCCCTGCGGGAATGGCTACTCAATCGGCTGGAGGGGTATTTTGATTTCGATGGACGAATGAAGGATATTCACCACGGAGAACACAGAGAGCACGGAGGAAACGCAGAGGAAAATAGTTCCACTCAAAGCGATTCCTCCTCCGTGAACTCCGTGTCCTCCGTGGTTCAACTTGCGTTTCCTGAGATTCAGTTGGTCAGCATCGCGCGTCTTGCCAGTGTCGCCGGGCAGGATGCGGACTTCCTGCAGGTCGGGGAATTATATCGGGACGATGCGGCGTTTGATGTGCAGGCTCTGGTGACGGAACTGGTAGCTCCGGAATGTGTCCCACTGCTTCCCGTGCTTCGCTACAAGCCAGCCGGACTGATCAAGCGAACGACCTGGGAACGCACGTGGGATCTGCAGCGGCAGGAAGATGAGTACAGTCGTCAGTTGGCCGTTGTCGGTGGTCAGTTGGAAAAGACAGAGGACGCGGCGGAGAAGGGGCGGCTCAGGGCTGAGCTGGATCGGCTGACCGCGGACAGCAAGAAGCTCACGGCTTCCATCCCGATTCCGACGAAGTACGACTCGAAAGATTTCCTCGGCAGCGATTTCTGGCGGCTGCGAGGCAAGCTGGATGTTCCCAAAGAGCGTTGGATCAGTTTTCCGCACTGTGACGGCCCGGATGGGACGCTGATGCTGTGTTGGGCCGGGTATGATCATCTGCAGCAGTCTCAGGCCATCAGTGCGTATTACGTGCAGGTCCAGACCGAACTGGGCGGCACCGCCGACCCTCGTCTGATCCCGCTGCTTGCCGGCCTGATCGAGCTGCTGCCGTGGCTGAAACAATGGCACAATGAACTCGACCCTGAATTCAACATGTCCATGGGCGACTACTTTGAGGGATTTATCAATGAAGAAGCCCGCCAGCTTGGCAGGACACTGCAGGAAATCCGAGAATGGACTCCCCCGGCGAAGACGGCCGCTCGTCGTTCACGGAGATCGAAATGAACCTGACATCACTATCGCCTGTCGCTTCTCAGCGAAGGAACAAATAAATGACCCAACTTTCTCTGGAAACAGTCACCATCGACGGATTTCGCGGACTGCGAAATCTGACGCTGGAAGGACTCGGACCAGTCAACATCCTCGTCGGTGAAAACAACTCGGGCAAGACAAGTGTCCTTGAGGCGTTGTCGATTCTTTGCAATCCGTGCGAGCCTGGTGAATGGCTGGCAATGGTTCGACGTCGAGATTTCGGTGGTCTCGACGAGACGCGGATCCAGTCCCTTCGCTGGTGCTTCCGGCAAACAGGAAAATTGAGCGACCCCGAGTTCATGTTCAATGGATCATGTTCGCTCGGTTGTCTTGGAAAGTTTCCACTCAGACAGTTGGAGGTCGAATACAAGGACATGGTCGGTCAGCCTAGCCAACGAGAAGTCGAGAGGCTCAGTCGAAAACGTTATTTCGGATCTGAGAGTGTCGACATTGAGGAAGAGTGGAGTGGAGCCGAAATCACTCATCGCGTGTTCTGGGATCAGGCCGGTCGAACGAAGTCAATCCTTGAGGCTTTGGGGGAACCGAGGGAAGCCGACGAGATAGAGGTAATGCAGGTATGGGAAGAAGACCGGATGATGGGACGGTTCTTACGACCACGAAAACGCGAACGGCTTCCTACCGAAACTTTGACGCCATATTCATATCAGCTAAATCGGCTGCAGGTGCGATCGCAGTCACAGCATCTATTCAATACTGAGCTCGATTGGACACACGGGCGAGGATACGTTCTGGACTTGATGTCACTTTTTGATTCCGACGTCGTTGGCATCGAAATGGCGTCGCTGCGTGGCAATCGCCCTGCTATTTACATCCAACATAAGAAACTTGGGTTTGCGCCGCTTACAGTTTTTGGCGACGCACTTCGACGCGCCGTATTGCTGGCCAGCACAATGTATTTGCTAAAGGGTGGCGGGGTTCTACTGATTGACGAAGTCGAATCTGGCATCCATTTCCGTGCACTCCAAAGAGTGATGCATTGGCTGACTGACGTGGCGAACCAACTCCAGGTCCAGGTTATCGCCACGACACATAGCCTTGAGGCGGTTGATGCTATTTGCAGTTCTTTGGCCGAACGATCCCAGGACCTGGTGACGTATCATCTGGAGGAAACAGAAGAGAATACGGTCGCCAGGCGGATTTCTGGAGATCTGTTGCTGCGTCTGCGTCGTGAACGCGGACTGGATGTGAGGTGAGGCATGCCCAAATACGGATACTTGGTCGTAGCAGGCCCTCACGACGTGGAGTTTGCTTACCGATTACTCAGTCCGTTTGGACGAAGTCGCGTGCAGTATGAAAAGGATCTCGATCCTTTCTTTAGTCTGCTGGTGCTGAGAACGTTTCCTTACGATGGTGATCTACAAAAGCGAGTGCCGGTGCCCCTATTCGTAAAGAGTGAAACGCACGTCATTGCCCTGCATAGTGCAATAGGTGACTCACGCCTTGTTGCGACAGTTGAGGAGAATGCGAATCTGATTGCACTACAATCGCTGACTGGAGTTGGCATTCTGCTGGATACGGATAAAGAGATTCCTGCCGCCGACCGTTACGCGGCCATTCAAGCAGCGATGTCACGCAAGGGGTTCACCCTGCCTGCAAACGCTGGTGAAATCGCGGCTGGAACACCGAAGCTTGGAGCCTTCGTACTACCTGACAATGCCAGCACAGGCAACCTTGAGGACTTATTGCTTGAGTGCGGTCAGAGTGCTTATCCCGAACTACTGCAAAGTGCGACGTCGCATGTGAATCTAGCAATCTCACTGGCAAACAAGTTGAAAAACGACGGAGAGGATCTGGCTAAGATCCCATTTAGAAACAAAGCCATTGTCGGTGCCATCGCCAGCGTGCTACGGCCAGGGAAAGCGGTTCAAACGTCGATTCAGGATAATCAGTGGTTCAAGGGTGAGCGGTTGCAGTTAGGCCGAATCAAGGCCGTACAGAAGTTTCTGATAGACTTGTTTGAGTTGTCATAAGTGCCAATCCTTGTTTTTTAACAAGACGTCGAGATTCATCATGTACATCGAGTTACTTGACCTTTCAAACGTGAAAACGTTCGCCGAAGGCAGCAGCAGGCGTCAAATGGCGTTCGTGCATCCCGATGGCGACTTTCGATCACCGAAAGCTCCGGCAGAGCCAGGTGACAAGCGGCTTCCACGGCCCCGACTTAGAAACGTGACTTTGCTGCTGGGAAACAATGGGACCGGTAAGACGACTATTCTGCGGTCTCTGGCTGCCGCTGCATTCGGGCCCGCTGCAAAGGATCTTTTACGAGATGGATCGATGGTTCGGCACGGTGAACCATTTGGCACGATCAACGCACAAATTCGACTGCATGACCAGGATCATCCAAACGGTGGCATCATCACAAGCTCAATTAACGTTGAAAGAAAAGGTGAGCGACTAGATGTTCGTCAGGAGAGTGCTGCAACGCGACTAGAAACACCAATTGGTTTGACCGAGGAAACGAGCCTGTCTTCCGAGTCGCTGTGGGATCGAGTTTACGAATCAAAGAATGATGCGTTCTTTATGGTTGGCTACGGCGCGACGCGGCGTGTCGAGCGATTGGATTCCTATGACTCCGGAGCACGCACAAAGTCAAGGGCTAGTCGCGACCTGAGAGTTCAAAGTCTCTTTGAGGACTCATTTTCTCTGATCCCACTCGGGAGCTGGCTGCCACATGAGCAGAAGAAGAATCCCGGTCGTTACAAGCAAGTAGTCAATTTACTGAACAAACTCCTAAAGCCTGGTGAGTACACCTTCTCGGGCGAGCAGGATGAACGTGGCGACTATTTGTTCTTGCGAGGTAACATGCCGATTCCGTTTCAGTCCCTTTCTGACGGGTATCGTGCGTTTATCGGATGGGTGGCTGACCTTCTTTATCACGTCTGCTTTGGCTGTCCATCCGGCAAGAAGCTGGTGGAAAATTGCGGGGTCGTATTGGTTGATGAGATCGATCTTCATTTGCATCCTTCATGGCAAATGAAAGTCATTCCGACGATCGCTAAGGCACTTCCGAATATGCAGTTTGTGTTCACATCGCACAGCCCGCTGGTTGCCGGGAGCCTTGAGTGGATGAACATCCTGACGCTGAAAGTCACATCAAAGACAAATCGTACCATCGCAAAGCGACTCAAGCAGAGTATTCACGGCCTCGATGCGGATCAGATCCTGCTGACTGATTTCTTCGGGCTGAAGAGCACGATGGCGCTGGCGAAGAGAACTCAATTGGATGAGATTACAAATCGCATCCGGTCCGGCGATAAAAATGCTCCACTGCAACTCATTCGCGAAATGAGCAGTGGAACGGAGGCCGAAGGATGATTCGGTATCCCATTACCCGAGCAAAACTTGACGCTGAGATCACAGCGAAAAGTGCGACATGGTTTGCAGACACTGCTGCCGTGGTGGCTTCGCTTCCAGCTACTCCGGCAAGTAGCGATTTCAAACCACTTTGGAGCAAAGTCAAAGAGGTCTACATTGAACTTCAACATTCTAAATGCTGCTTCTGCGAGAAACCGCTGGAGGGAAATATTGAGCAGGATGTTGAACACTTTCGGCCCAAAGCCGAAGTAAGGTCCTGGAAGAAGATCCCAGCAGAACTTGTGGCGGAGGGAGTTGTTGTTAATCAGCCGGCGGATGGTTCTGCAGAAGATGGATACACACAACTTCCGTATCATCCGTTCAACTACGCGATGTCGTGCAAGACATGTAATTCCACATTCAAGGGCAACCTCTTTCCGATCGAAGGTACTCGCGATTCCGCGAATTCTGATTCGGCGGCGATGGATGGTGAGAAACCTCTTCTGATCTACCCTCTTGGAAGCATCGACGCGGACCCGGAGTCATTGATTGAGTTTGATGCACTTTCCCCGGTGCCGAAGAAAGCAACCGGGTACGGTCGTCGGCGTGCACTGGTGACGATCAGCTTGTTCAGACTGGATGACGCAAAGAAGCGAAAGAGCCTCTTTAAGGCGAGGGCAACGCTCGTGAGACTGCTGTACGCGGAGTTGGAAGGTGTCGCGAATGCATCAACGGCAGCGAAGAAAGCGAAACATCAGAAGGTCGTGGACCTGCTGGTATCGCCGGAGACTCCATTCTCAAACTGCCTTCGATCATTCGCGCGCTTATACGGGAGTGATCCGGTGCGGGCCGAGGCTATCGCTGACGAATGTATCAAATTTATGAAGACCAAATCTGGTTAAGAGAAACCGGCGGGTATGACACTCCTTAAAGAACTTATTGCTATCCCGGAACATGTCGATAAGGGGCAGTTTGTCCTGCGTCTGACGGAGGGCGTCACGGATCCGAAGGGCACCGTGGCCGCTTATGTCGTCACGCCTCAGTTGGAACGCTGCTTTGATGACGCGCTCAGCTTCATCCGGGGCTCACTGCAGGGAAACACCAGCAAAGCGACCTATCTGCATGGCAGTTTTGGTAGCGGTAAAAGCCATTTCATGGCGATTCTGCACCTGATCCTGTCGGGCGATGTGCATGCGCGTGGCATCCCCGAGCTGGCGGCTGTCGTTCAAAAACACAATGCGTGGATGGCGGGAAAGAAATTTCTGCTCGTACCCTACCACATGGTGGGGGCTCACGATGTTGAGTCCGGAATTCTGGGGGGTTATGTCGCGTTTATCCGCCGCTGCCATCCCGATGCAACAATTCCAGGTGTCTATCTGGCCGAAGGTCTTTTTCAGGATGCCGAGGCGTTGCGGCAGAGAATGGGTGATGCGGCATTTTTCTCCGCGCTTTCGGAAGGGACGTCCGGCGACAGTGATTTCGGAGACGTCGACGCGGGCTGGAATGCGGCGCGGTTTGAACGTGCGGTGGTGGCCGACATCGGGGATGAAGAGCGTTCCCTGTTGATTGCGGCGCTCATCGGAAAATTCTTTGGATCCTACGATACCCAGGCGGGTGGTCGCGGCGAGGCATTTGTCTCGATCGATCAGGGGCTGTCGATTGTCAGTCGTCACGCAAAGAGTCTGGGATATGACGCGGTGATTCTGTTTCTGGACGAATTGATTCTCTGGCTCGCCAGCCATGCGGCGGACCTGAAATTCGTCCAGCGCGAAGGACAGAAGCTTTCCAAGCTGGTGGAAGCGCAGACGGCGGATCGACCGATACCGTTGATCAGCTTTGTAGCCCGGCAAAGAGACCTTCGGGAACTTATTGGCGCTGCGGTTCCCGGTGCTGATCGGCTGAACTTCGGCGACACGCTGAGCTATTGGGAAGGTCGATTTCACAAGATTACGCTGGAAGATCGCAATCTTCCGACCATCGCTTCCAGGCGTATTCTTCGATGTCACGATGATGCAGCGCGTGCCGAGCTGAATGCGGCCTTTGAGAAGACAGCGAAGATGCGCGAGTCTGTGATGACGACCTTGCTGACTGTTGACGGAGACCGCGATATGTTTCGCAAGGTTTATCCGTTCAGCCCGGCACTGGTCCAGACACTGATTGCCGTCTCCAGTGTATTACAGCGTGAACGCACGGCACTGAAGGTGATGGCGCAGTTGTTGTTTGAACAGCGGGACTCGCTGTCGGTGGGAGATATTGTTCCGATCGGTGATTTGTTCGATGTGATTGCGCATGGTGACGAAGCGTTTAGTCAGGAAATGGCGATCCATTTTGACAACGCCAAGCGGCTGTATCACCTGAAGCTGCTGCCGCAATTGGAAAAGCAGCATGGGCGTCGTGAAGATCTTGAGAAACTCCCGCACAATGATCTTCGGCGGTCAGCATTTCGAAACGACGACCGGCTGGTCAAGACGCTGTTGCTGTCCGCACTGGTCCCGGAGGTTGAAACGCTGCGGGGGTTGACGGCCGATCGTCTGGCCGCCCTGAATCACGGTTCCATCAGGACGCCAATTCCAGGCCGCGAAGGCCCTGAAGTCCTGCGGCGAGTCCGAGGCTGGATTGCCGGGGGCGTGGCTGACATCCGAGTTGGCGAAGAGCAGAACCCGACCATTTCGCTGCAGCTTTCCGGTGTTGATACAGAAGGTATTATCAGGCAGGCCGAGCGGGAGGACAACCAGGGCAATCGTATTCGTCGCATTCGACAGATGCTGTTTGAGCAGCTGGAGATCACGGGCGAAGATGAATTTCAGCAGCATTACGAGTTTTTCTGGAAGAACACGAGTCGGTCCTGCATCGTGCTGTTCAAGAATATCCGTGAGTTGCCTGATGCGTCGCTGCAGAATTCGGACGACGACTGGAAGCTGATTATCGATTTTCCTTTCGACGAACCCGGCCATGGGCCGCGCAGCGACATCAGCCATTTGCAGGGATTTCGGTCAAGGCATCCCGCCGGTTCCAAAACCGTGTGCTGGATTCCCCAGTTCTTCAGCGAAGATTCTCGTCGGGATCTGGGACTCCTCGTGATCCTCGAGCATATCCTCACCGGCGAGCGTTTTGGGCAGTATGCCAATCATTTATCGCCGCAGGATCGTCAGGGGGCAAAGACGCTGCTTGAAAACCAGAGAAACGTATTGCGGGAGCGTGTGAAGTTTCATCTGGATGCTGCGTATGGACTGGCTTCCATCACGCCGGGGGCATTGGACACGGTTCATGAACTGGAACCGAACGAACAGTTCATGTGTCTGCGAGACGGTTTCGACCCGCAGCCACCGGTGGCAGCGAACCTTAGAAGTGCCATGCAGCATCTGCTTGGTCAGGCACTGGCAAGCGAGTTTCCGGGCGCACCGAACTTCGAAGCAGAAATCAGGACGGGAAATCTGAAGAAAGTGCACGCGGTCGTCGCCGAGGCAGCTCAGTCGGCAGATGGTCGCATAGTGGTTGAGAAGACTCTGCGGCCCCTTGTGCGCCAGATTGCGAATCCATTGATGTTGGGTGAGATGGATCATGATGCCACGCATTTCGTGATTGGGCAGCACTGGAGGAATCACTTCAGCCGCAGGTGTGCCGAGAATCCGGGCTCGGTCAGTGTGAAACAACTACGCGACTGGATGGATCTTCCGCAGCCGATGGGATTGCCGACAGAGGCTGAAAACCTCGTCATCCTGATTTTTGCGGAACAGACCAACCGCACATTTCTGCGTCACAACATACCGGTCGAAGGGACGCTGACGAACCTGCCTGACGAACTTGTTCTTCAGGAACAGAGACTTCCCTCCGAATCTGACTGGGCGATTGTCGTGGAGCGATGTGGTCACATTTTCGGAGAATCTTTGTCTTCGCTGATCAAGGGCAGCACTGTTGCGGGAATGTCGGTATCCATCAAACGCAGGGCTTCGGACGGGCGTGCGGCTGCTCAGAGCCTTTGCGAGAAGCTGCAGGACCGGCTCACCAAATTCCACATTGATCTGAAGACGTCCGATCGATTTCAAACAGCGACAGCCACCAATAGTTTGCTGGAGAAAATCCATGCGGGAAGTGCAGAGCAGGTGGTTTCGCTGCTCGTTTCTGCGCACATTGCCACCTCAGCCCCGGCCATGGGGGAGTGCGTTCGAAAAGCCTACACGATGGCCGGCGTATTGGAGGGAACGAACTGGGAGATCTTTGATGCGATTGGCAAGTTGACGGATGATCGAAAAACTGTGGCCGAGACACTTCGTGCATCGGTTGCGAAGGCTTTGCAGCAGGATGAGCACGTCATGGCTCTGGGGCCGGTGTTGAAAGAGTCGCAGCTCAGGGCCGTGCGTTTGTTGACGGAATCTCAGGTTCCTGTGCTGCCAAAGCAGGAAGGGCAAAAATCAGTCCTTCCGCCCCTGCAACCTCCGATTTCAAAACGCAGCGTTGTCACATCTGGTTCCCGAGACAACCTGTCTCTGGCGGACGCCGAATCTTTGCTGGCAAAACTTGGACAGGAATCAAAGAAGGGAAGACGCGTCAATCTGAATATCAGCTGGGTAGTGGAAGAGTAGCAGAGATGCAATCTGTCAGTGCAATTGAAGATTCATGCGGAACACTTGTGGGACTTTGTCTAAGACTCGCCACAGGTTGCGGCGGGCACAACAGCTGGACAGCGCCAGGTTCGAGATTCAGTGCGTCGGTCCCGCATGGAGCGGAAACGCGAAACGAGGAATTCTTTTAAGCAATGAACAACCTATTCGTGACCGTTGAGATTCCCTGGTGTACTCCGTGTTCTACGTGGTGAAAATGCGATTGTGTTTTTGACCACGGATTACTCTGATTTCACGAAGGAAATCGCAGGCCGAGCTTCACTTGAAGCCTGAACATCCGCCCCAACATGGCGTTGTTCAGGTAAGATCCATCAGTGAACGTTGACCAGGTGAAAAAACTCAATGGTATAAGACTCAAGGTTACAAAACTCAAGTGTCTCGTCGATGAGCTCGGCCGCCCCTCAATGGTGAACTGAGTTGCATCGGCCCCACAAATGGCAAGTGATCAACGAACGATGACGAACCCGACTTTCAGTCAGATCAAGGCGCAAGTGGCGGCAATCCGCAAAGCGGTTCCGAACACAAGAACTGTTGCCATTCGGTCGCGGACCAAATGGACGGGCGAAGTTGTCCAGCGCGATGGGGAAGAGGTTTACCGTATTCACCAATGTGATTCGCCGCTGGCGATGAGAATCGCTCTGCATCAGGCGGATGAATCCGCCACCACGGTGCTGATTACGGATCTCGACGACAGCGACATCAGCAATGATATCTTTGTGCGGCTTAAGCCGCGAAAACTGTATCCGCTGAACAATTGGCAAATCGTGAAGGCGTTGTTTCACGCTCGGTCCATTGATCCCCGCATTGCCTGTCATGCGTGGATTGCAGAGACCTTAATGGAGCGGATTCCAGTCGGAGGGTATGCGCCGGTTGCAAGTGGTTTTCTGGCTGCCGAAGCGATTTGGCCGATTTTGTTGAAATGTCTGCTGGGACTGGAGTCTGAGTGCCCGGATCTGGTGACTGTGCTGAAATGGTCAATCGATGCGCATGCGGTGATTCGCTATCGGGAAACGTCCGCGGCCTTCAGAGAAGCGGCCCATGACTGGCTGGTTTCGACAGGGGGACCAGCCATGGCCACAGTGCTCCACTGTGTTGGAAGCAACCAGCGTCCTGACGCACTGGCAATTGGTCTGGCTGCTGGTGTGATTTTTCATCCCGGTGCGAAAGGCAGGCTGGAACGAGCCATTGTGCAACTGGAGGAACGTTATCTGGGCCGGCAGCCAGTGACGCTGCCGGTCGTGGAACGCTGGGCTGCGGCAGCGACGGAAGTCGTGCGTCTTCAGTTACGAGATGCGCGGCTTAAGCAACAGCAGTTGAACCGATCGGACGAGATTCTGCGGGAACTTGGGGCGTCCGACTTCGCCTCGCTCAGCGATACGTCGCCGGTTGGATTTGATTGTCGTCTGGCCGAGTTTGGGAAACAGCTGACGGCGGTGTTGAACTCCGGTCCGGGTGCAGAGATCGAACCGCTCGTTGTTCACCGGCAGTCGATTCTGCAACACGATCGTCAAAGTCGCGAGCGGCGGCAGCTGGATCGTGTGGACATGGCCATCCGACTCGTTCGCTTCCTGAGACATGGCGATACGAGTCCGGAATATGCTTCGTTTGCAGAGGCAGCGGCCGTTCATCTGTCGGAGGGCGGGTTCATCGACTGGGCGAGGCTGAGTCTGCGTTCGGGCGACCCTGTGAGTGAACTTTCGGACGCTTACGCAAAGCTCTTCAACGCCGTCACGACTGTCCGTGAGCAGCAGTCGCAGCGATTTGCGGAGCTGCTGAGAGACTGGACTGCAGCGAAGGTCTCGGATGACGTTGTTATTCCGGTGGAGCGGATACTGGAACAGATCGTCGCCCCCATTGCGGCCGAATTGCCCGTGCTGGTGATTGTGATCGACGGGATGAGTGTCGGGGTGTTTCGTGAACTGATGGCGGATGTTCCTGGACACGACTGGCTGCTGCTGGCGGAAGAGGCCCATGGATTGCGTGCCGGAATTGCGACCTTGCCCAGTGTCACGGAAGCATCACGTACAAGTCTGCTCTGTGGAAAGTTGCTTCAGGGAAATCAGGACACGGAGAGGTCTGGTTTTTCAGCGCACCCGGCACTGCTAAAGCATTGTCGTGCCAATTCGCCCCCGGTTTTGTTTCATAAGGCGGCTCTGAGGGAAACTGACGATGCCAGTCTTGCAGCCGAGATCCGCCGGGAAATTGGATCGACACATCGCAGAGTCGTTGGTGTTGTCGTGAACGCGGTTGATGACCACCTGTTGAAGGGCGAGCAAATTGATACGAAGTGGTCTCGTGATGAAATCAAAGTGCTGCCCCTGCTTCTGCACGAAGCCCGCATCTCAGGTCGTATCGTGATCATGGTCAGCGACCATGGGCATATCCTGGAGAACAACGCCAAAGGACAGTCGTTCGAGGGTGGAGAACGCTGGCGTATTGACGAGGGCAGCCCATCGGAGGGGGAATTCCGAGTCAAGGGGCCGAGAGTTGTGATTCCGGAAACAGGATCGCTGATCGCTCCATGGACGGAGAAACTTCGCTATGGAATTCGGAAGAATGGCTATCACGGCGGCCTGAGTCCGCAGGAGATAGTGGTACCGATTGCAGTGCTCAGTGCGTCCGGCGTATTTCCGTCTGGCTGGGCAGAGGCTCCGGCCGACCTGCCGGCGTGGTGGGATGTACTTGCATCCGCTCCGCTGACGGCGTCTTCACGGGGACTGGCAATTCGACGGGTGAAGCTGAAAGAGAAGCCCGCAGGGCGATTGTTCGATCCCGAAGGCGAGCCAACTCCTGCCTCGGTCACGTCCGCAACGATCTCCGAAGTACCGAAAGTCGTTCCGGGATGGGTGCAGGCCCTGCTGGTGTCGCCGGTATTTACAGAGCAAAAACGGCTGGGCGGTCGCACGGTTCCGTCGGATGATGTGTTTACGAAACTGTTGATGGCAATCGATCAGCGAGGCGGCAGGATCACCACGGCGGGGCTTGCAAATTCGCTTCGGCTGTCTCTGGTGCGTCTGCCGGGGTTCCTCGCCACGGCTCAGCGAGTCCTGAATGTCGACGGCTTCCCAGTGTTGAATCGAGATGACGTTTCGGACACGATTGCGCTGGATCGCAATCTGCTTAGTCGCCAGTTTGATCTGCCAGAGGGCGCACGATGAATATCAGTCCACAACGAAAACAGGAAATCATTGATGCCTTACGGCGAGGAACAGTTCCTCGCAGCAGTCTCGATGCCTTTGCGGTCGGACTTGAGCGCGTTGAGTCGGCATTGGACGAAGAACTGCAGAAGGTCGCGGGCGGCGGAAGTGTCTTCAAGGCTGTCCGGGGCGAGTATGGTTGCGGCAAGACGTTCTTTTCCCGGTGGCTGAGTGATCGGGCTCGGAAGATGGGGTTTGCAACGTCGGAGGTGCAGATTTCAGAAACAGAAACGCCGCTGCATCGACTGGAAACGGTGTACCGCAGACTGACGGAGCGTTTGGCGACGGCCGATGCCGCACAGGGGGCATTGCGGAATATTGTGGATGGCTGGTTTTACACGCTGGAAGAAGATGTGCTTGCCGAAGGCACGATTGCCGCGGAGGATGAGCCCGCGTTGCTGGCGCGTACAAACGAACTTCTGGAGCAGCGTCTTACCAGGGTCAGCGAAGCCGCACCGATGTTCAGTGCCGCGCTGCGGGGCTATCGACAGGCCCTGATCGCCGGAGAGCAGGGGACCGCGGACGGCATCCTCGCGTGGTTGTCCGGCCAGCCCAATGTCGCA
This sequence comes from uncultured Planctomycetaceae bacterium, assembly GCA_903871805.1. Classification (GTDB taxonomy): domain Bacteria; phylum Planctomycetota; class Planctomycetia; order Planctomycetales; family Planctomycetaceae; genus SXXK01. The sequence continues at coordinate 14,924 of CAIQIE010000159.1, forward strand.
GCTGGTGCGAAGAAATTTGCCGGCGTCAAAGGTGATATCGATCATTTTGGAGCCCTCAGTTTTCTGCAGGGGGTGCTGACGGTGCTGAAAGATTCCGGACATGCGGGACTGCTCCTGGTCCTGGATGAAGTGGAGACCATACAGCGTATTCGAAGTGACGTCAGAGACAAGAGCCTGAACGCACTGCGGCAATTACTCGACGAAGTGGACTCGGGGCGATTTCCGGGGCTTTATGTGCTGATCACCGGGACATCGGCCTTTTTCGATGGTCCGCAGGGCATTCGCAGACTGGAGCCGCTGGCCCAGCGTCTGCATGTTGATTTTGCGAAGGATGTTCGGTTTGATAATCCCCGGGCTGTTCAGATTCGTCTGCCCGCGTTTGACCTCGATCGCTTGTGCCTTGTCGGCTGTCGAGTCCGAGACATCTATCTTCAGCACAGCAGTGCAGCAGACCGCATCCGCAGTCGATGTGGAGATGCGTATGTTCGAAAACTGGCCGAGGCGGTGGCGGGCAAACTTGGAGGCAAAGTCGGGGTGGCTCCGCGGATTTTTCTGAAGAAACTGGTTGCCGGTGTGCTGGATTGCGTCGACCTGCATTCCGACTTTGAACCGGAACGGGATTTTGAATTGACGATCAGCGATGTGGAATTGAAGGGCGTCGAGAGACACGCCATGGGAGCCACAGACGTTGAAGAAATCGAGTTGGATCTGTGAGCGGGTTTGAACAACTTCACCCGGCCCTGCAGCACCATATCGTGAACAGCTTTGGCTGGCGCGAGTTACGACCATTCCAGGATGCCGTGATTCCGCAGATTCTTGATGGTCAGCATTTAATCGTGCTTGCGCCGACGGCTGGCGGAAAAACCGAGGCCGCATTCTTTCCGACGCTGTCTCGGATTCTGACCGAAGGCTGGACAGGTCTGAGCGTACTGTACATTTGTCCGATCAAAGCCCTGCTGAACAATCTGGACGTCCGCCTTCAAAGGTATTGCGAACTGCTGGGCCGTCGCTCAACGCTGTGGCATGGCGATATTTCGGCCACGGCAAAAAAGCGGATTGTGCGGGAACCGCCGGACTGTCTGCTGACCACACCGGAATCCCTGGAGGTCATGCTGGTCTCGCGGAACGTTGATGAGCGGGCACTGTTCAGTAATCTGCAGGTTGTAATCATTGATGAGATCCATGCGTTTGCGGGAGATGATCGCGGCTGGCATTTGCTTTCGGTGCTTGAGCGGATTTCGCGACTGGCGGGGCGTGAAATTCAACGAATTGGTCTTTCTGCCACTGTCGGAAATCCGGAAACCCTGGTGGACTGGCTGGCTGGGTCCTGTCAGAGGAAACGCGGCGTTTTCCTGCCACCCGCCACCGCGGGAGTGGGAAAGGCGGATGTAAAGCTGGACTATGTCGGTTCACTTCACAACGCGGCGGTGGTGATTTCCCGATTGCATCGTGGTGAAAAGCGGTTGGTTTTCGTTGATAGTCGGGCGCGCAGCGAGCAATTGGCGACCGACCTGCGCGCACTTGGTGTCACGACCTTTGTGACGCACAGTTCACTGAGTGCCGAGCAGCGGCTTCAGGCGGAAGAGGCATTCGCCAGCCGGGACGATTGTGTGATCGTTGCCACAAGTGTTCTTGAGCTTGGCGTTGATGTTGGCAATCTTGACCGAGTGATTCAGATTGATTCTCCCTCCACTGTCAGCAGTTTCCTGCAGCGCATGGGGCGCACAGGACGTCGTTCAGGGGGCATTCGAAATTGTCTGTTTCTTGCGACAAAAGAGGAGTCGTGTCTTCAGGCCGCCGCACTGATTGATCTCTGGCGGGAAGGATACGTGGAGCCGATTGTTCCCCCACCGCAGCCGTGGCACATTCTTGCTCAGCAACTGATGGCACTGGCGCTTCAGGAAGGTGGCATTGGCAGGACGGAATGGTTTCGCTGGATCCGCGGAGTGCAGGCCTTTGGCAACATGGCATCCGACGAGGTGGAGGGACTTGTTCAGCATATGCTTCAGGCCGGAATCCTGTGGGATGATGACGGCCTGCTTTGGCTTGGAAAAGAGGGCGAAGACACATTTGGTCGCAGAAACTTCATGGAACTGTTTTCTGTCTTCACATCGCCGCCGCTGTTTGCTGTTTTGCATGGCCGACAGGAACTTGGCTACGTTGATGAAACGTCATTTTTGGGCCGGCAGGAAGGCCCACGAATCCTGCTGCTGGGGGGGCGAGCATGGCTGGTCAATCATATCGATTGGCAGCGAAAGCGAGCGTATGTCGAGGCGACAGAGCTGAAGGGACGAACTCGATGGAAAGGTCAGGGTGCAGGCCTTGGGTATCGACTGTCGCAGTCAATCCTGCGAGTCCTGACCGATGGTGAGGACAGGGAATTCTGGTCCAGTCGGGCGAAAGATCAGATCCGTGCGGAACGTACGGAGTTTTCGTGGCTTGACCCGGAAAGCACGGTGGCGATCGTCGGCACGGATGGCCGGTTAACGTGGTGGAATTTCGCGGGAATTCAAGCCAACGCCACGCTGGCGAATGAATTCGCCCGGTTCATCACGTGTCGAATTGACCACGACAGTTTCTCGTTGACTTTTGCATCGTCTTTGCCATTCATGGACTTCCAGCATGCGTGGGACCAGTTACGACAGAAACCGGCTGAGGACCTGCGGCCTTCCGTCGACGAGCAGGCCATTGAGGGGCTGAAGTTTTCGGAGTGCCTGCCCGTGACAATGGCACAGGCGATGCTGGCAGCCCGACGTCAGGACTTCGATGGCATTCGCTCGGTGCTGGCCTTAAAACTACGCGGCGTCACTCAGACCGAGGACCAGAGTTGAAAATCGGCCGCATGCACCCTGAATCCGGGGTGCCAGAAGATCGCCCCTGGTCAGCACCGACACCATGATCCTGCACCCGAATCCAGCTTCGTCCATCGGGCAGGGTGCCCCAGGTGAAGTGCACGGCGCCGGTCTTTGCCCCCAGGGTTGATTCGGAAAATGCAGCTTTTCTTTGCTGTTTGCCCGCTCAACGGCTTCCGCGAGTCTTTGTCGCTGATCCCGCAGGTGAACAGCGTCAAGCGAGTTTTGTACAAGTTCGCGCAACGCCAGTTCCGCGCCCCCCCGTGTTCGTGTTCGTGTTCGTGTTCGTGTTCGTGTTCGTGTTCGTGTTCGTGCTCGTGTTCGTGTTCGTGTTCGTGTTCGTGCTCGTGCTCGTGCTCGTGCTCGTGCTCGTGCTCGTGCTCGTGCTCGAAAGTCCTCCGACCACGCAGCAACTCCGGACCAACAGCCTCAGGCTGCAGTATCACCCTTGGGCGCGCTTCCTGGGCGAGTCGATTACGAGCAC
>CAIQIE010000160.1 GCA_903871805.1 uncultured Planctomycetaceae bacterium
CCAACCCTGAAAGGGTTGCAGACAACGCGCAACACAACACGCCCCATATCGCCCACTGCCCACTGCCCACTGCCCACTGCCCACTGCCCACTGCCCACTGCCCACCGCCCACCGCCCACCGAAACCCGAAACCAGCCTTGCCTTCGTCCCCAGGGATCACCGGCAGTGCTGCCAATGTGCGGACGTGCTGAAGATTCTTCTTGGGACGATAACCTGAAGCATGCAGCAGCATGGTGCAAAGTTTCAAAGCTGCGTTGTAGGCAATCCCGAATTGCCAGTCGGAAGAGATTTTTTTCTGCGAATCCGCAAGGTCACGATCGACGATCGACAGCAGCCCTGCGACTTCCTGCGGGCTTGACTGATGAGGTCGAATCCAGCCGTTTTTCTCCCAGAGTTTCAAGGTCATGTGCGTCCCCGATGACAAAGAGCAGCGGAGCAGCCAGCACGGTCGAGATAAAGTGATCCCCGGATTCCCGACGTCGTAGAAACTCGGCAGACGTCAACGCATGGGGATTGAGTTCCCGGCTCAAAGTCGAGGATACGTCGGCCAACCTTGTCGCGATCTGGCGGAGTGATGCGGTTCCTATCACCATCAAATCGATGTCGCTGTCAGGGGTCTCGACACCGCTGGCAATGGAACCAAACACAAACGCAATCTGTACACCATCGTTGCCAAGAGCGTCTCGTAGAACATCTGCCAGCCCACTAGTCTTCAAAACCAGACCATGAATCTCTGGGTACAAGGGATGGCGGAGATTTCCGTGATAGTAAGTGCGGTTGCCACTTTGGCGGGCTTCGATCAATCCCAACTGAACAAGGTTCTTTAGTTCCTGCCGGATTGTGGACACGGCAAAACCGGATTGACGCGCAAGTTCGCGGACGTGCAGTTCCTGAGGAGATAGCCCCAGCAGCAGACGAAACAATTCCGCTTTGACGCCGGATGAAAACAGATGAGCGAGCGTGTTCATAATGGGCGGTTATACCGCACGAATGGGCGGCGGGACAGCTCATTCTTCGTTCTCCTCACACATTTCCCGCTGTTTTTGCCGAGTCTTGCCAACTGGGGTTCGCGCCTTCGCGAGCGAGTCGTGTTATTTCCGGCCAGCTTTGGACCACCCCGTTGTACGACAGAGCGTCAGGATTGCGTTTCTTCCGTTCGCAAAGCACGTAGAGCCGGTAGGCCAGTTCGCGTGCAATCTCGGCCTTTGCTCCGCGCTTTGCCACCAGAGCCGCCGCTGAGCCCCATAGTAAAAACTCCACCCGCTAACGCCCTGTTTTCTCAAGAGCCCAAAACTCTCGAAAAAAAGTACCAGGACTCGTACAAACTGTCAAACGACAGACGGATGGCCCCTACTAGTTTATTCCATCGTGTTTAAAAAACGCTCCTCGTACGCCGCCGTTTCGCCATCCCAGGATCCGCCTCTGTCCGGGTGCACCAGAACAGTCGGAAGTAGCTGAGTATTCCGGCCACAGACCTCGCTGCAAGGCGGAAACTCACAGGCAGGACATGGTCAGTATTCCCAGGCCGGAAGGACCGCGAGATTCACGGCTTTTACTGGAGTCAACGTCCTGAGAAACTCCGTAAAGCAGACTGTTTCCCGGATGCGATGCCCCGTGTACGATTCTCCCCTCATTGCGTGCGCAGAACTTCCCAGTGACCACCTTTTGAGGGTCCCACCCGACCAATCATGAGATCCTCTTTGAGCTGATTGATCTGGAACTCAATGGCCCTTTCTGAACGGGCCAGCTTTTCAGCGATCTCGCCAATCGTGATCTCCGAATTCTCTGCCATGAGCCTGACGATAGCCTGAGCCGTTTTACCGAGGCGTTTTCCCGAAGTTTTCCCCGAAGTTTTTCCCGA
>CAIQIE010000161.1 GCA_903871805.1 uncultured Planctomycetaceae bacterium
ATCAGGAAGTTCAGGTTGTCCACTGCATCAATCGCTGCGTGCGTCGCGCGTTTCTGTGTGGCGATGATAAAGTCTCTGGCAAAAACTATGACCAACGCCGGGAACTGATTCGCCAGCGGCTGGAGTTTCTCGCCGGAGTCATGGGCATCGAGGTGCTCGGCTATGCCGTGATGAGCAACCATTTTCACTGCGTTCTGCGCAGTCGCCACGATGTTGTCGCGACGTGGTCCGACGACGAGGTGGCTCGGAAATGGTGGAGGCTCTGCCCGGCCTTGAAGAATCCGGATGGCAGTCCTGCGGAACCGGCCGAGATCGAACTCAAGGCGATTCGCAATGACCGCAAGGGGCTGAAGGAAAAACGGCGTCGTCTGTCGAGCATCTCATGGTTTATGCGGTTTCTGTCAGAAAAAATCGCAAAGGATGCCAACAAGCAAGACAAGTGTACCGGCCGGTTCTGGGAAGGTCGCTTCAAGGCGCAGGTGCTGCTGGATGAGGCGGCGATTCTGGCGTGCATGCAGTATGTGGATCTCAATCCCATCCGTGCGGGCCTTGCAAAGACTCTGGAAGGCAGCGATTTTACCAGTGTTCAGGATCGGATCGAAGATCTGAAGCAGGCGAAAAAAGAGTGTGAAGAGACCAGTGCGCAGTGTGCAGAGAACGCCGTGGAGAGTGTTCCGTTTTCAGGGCAGGCAGTCCCATCTGTGGCCCTTGCGGAACCGGCAACGATTCCGGCTCCTGCGCGAAACGCGTTTGATGCGGCGGTGGAGCATGGTGCTCGCGCGGGCTGGCTGTCGCCAATTCCGCTGCAGGCAAAGCGTCAGGCCGTGCGGGCGAAGAAGACGGAGCGGCGAGCTTCGAACAAGGGGTTTCTGTCGCTGGGTGTTGGCGAATACCTGCAGCTGCTGGACTGGACTGCGCGTCAGGTACGTTCTGACAAACGCGGAGCGATGCCTGCGGATCTGGAACCGCTGTTTGAACGGCTGCAGATTTCGGCAGAGTTGTGGGTGGATTGCGTCGAGAACTTCCATAAATGGTTCCGTTCCAGCGTGGGCCGTCCGAAATCGATGTCGAATCACGCGGACGTTCAGGGCCACAACCGGGCCATCAGCATTACGTCCTCGCGCCGAGTGTTTGTGTGAATGGCGGTGGGCGGGTGTCGGGAGGCAGTGGGCGGTGGGCGGTGGGCGATGCTGGACGACACGGGGCTTGTTGTTCCGCGTTGTCTGCAACCCCTTTTGAGTTGGTTCACGTGTGTGTGAAGATCCGATGACGGCGCTTGGCTTGCCAACGGCTATTTTCTGCCAGCCCTTCAGGCTGAAGCGGCGAGACGACAACAGGATATAGGGGGGATAACAGGACATAGATGGATGGCTCCATTTTGTCCGCTCCATTTTGTCCGCTGGCCCCATTTTGTCCGATGGTCTCACGTCGGAGCGCAGCAGATCATGACTCTGCGGTCGATTCTTCTGAGCCAAACGTGGGGTGCTACCTTCAGGAAAGCATTAAGAGCACTTCCAGCCGTCAACGTCCTAATCACTCAGCAATCTCTGTGATTTCCCTGCAGCCCGTGCGCAATCAGCGGATCGCACCCTTGAAGAATTGTCCACAATGGCTTTCAGAGATAATTACAATCAGGGACGCAACTTTTGAGTTTAACACAGGCAGATTCTGTCGGCAGCGACCTGCCAGTTTCTCACACGATCGGTGAATTTCATCTCAGTATCATGTACACTCCTGCCCCTTGACGGTCAGGCGGTGAGACAGCGTTTCAGTGTGTAGGATACCAGCCGATTCCGTTCTGTCATCTGTGTTTGGGGGTAACTGGAATGGGTCTTGTACCGCAGATTGCAAAAAAAAGAGTGTGACGGATGTCACCATGACCGGCCCATCATTGATGTCGTTTCCGGGTTGAATTACAAAGGCCGGCTTTTGAATTGGCTGCGGATTTCAGAACGCAATTCCATGAAACGAGGGAGGCTTCAACAGCGAGGGTGTCGGAAAGTTCCTGCCCGGGCCTGGGGGCTTTACAGAAGGCATAGCCAGGTAAGCGTTTCCAGTGGGCTACCGTCGTCACCTGGGGTCTGCCTTCTTTTTTGTGGACTCCGTGGCTTCTTTGGCCTGCATTACGTCGGTGAAACTTTTCAGGTCTGTCCAGAGCGTGCCTTCACCGGCGTAAAACAGATTGAGTTCCACGTCGTCCGGTAACCCTGAGGCAAAGACCCACTGATTGTAGGCGCTGCTACTGCCGAAGGCTCCTACAGCGAGACTGAACAGTTCTGATTTGGCTTTTGCTTCCAGTTGTTTGCTGGAGGCGGTGGCCTTACCGAGTGCGACGCTGGCCTCGGCATCCAGTTCGGCGGTTTCGCGATCAATAGCGGCCACTTTTTTCACGGTTTCAGCCTTGGTTTCTTCTGCTTTTTTGTTGCCTTCGGCCATAGCGCCTGCCACCATTTTCATGGTCTCGGCACTGACTCGTTCCTTCTCGAGGTCGACTTTCTTTTCGGCTTCGCGAAGCGTGGCTTCGGTACGAGCGGTCAGCAGTTCCTGTTCTCGCGTCAGTTTCAGTTCATCCGCGATGAACTTTTGCTGAATTGGCTTACGAACTTCCTGAGGAATGTGAATGTTCCTGACGAAGCCATGCAGCAGAGTGAGCCCCTTGCCTTCAAGGATACCATGGAAGGTATTTGAGACATCCTCCTGAAACTTCTGTCGCGTGTCTCCGACCAGAAGGTCAACAGCGCCCAGTGACGAGCCCTTGTTTCGACAGATGCTTTCGATCTGGGGAATGACAACCTTGGTTTCAACGGCATCCAGATTTCCGAATGTTGCGATGACATTGGCGGCCTGATCCGGCATGATGCCCCAGACTGCGGTGAAGTCCATATGGATTCTGAAACCGTCGTTCGAAGGAAAGGCAATACCGGTTTCGTCATCCATCACAGAAGGCTCGCCACTTTCATCAAGCTGGGGAACGCCGTTTGTGCTGACGAGACTGGATTTGATGGAGATTTCCGAATAACCAACGCTGATAATGTCAATCTCCTGCTCTCGCGGATTAATCGGGTAGAGCCCTGGCTGCAGGACCTTATCCTGAATCACAGACATCGCCGCATCCGATTGTCCCCGGCTGAGATTCGTAACAACACCAACATACCCTGTTGGGATTGAGACCCAGCCGGAATATTTTGTCTGGGCGCCTTTCGGGATCGCTTGCTGGGTAATGACTTCCACGGCATAGGCGTATGTATTGATGCGGTAGGTGCCGGGAGCGAGGACCTGGCGGAGAATCCCCTTGTCTGTGGTTTCGTTGATGTTGCCTTCGACGAGAAACTTTCCATCCTTCAGATCATTCCCCATCCTGCAGGTCACGACGGCTACTTCACCCGGCTTGACGGTTGTATCCTTTACGAGACGAGTTTCCCACCAGCCAATCCAGCGAAAGTGTCGTCCGGGGCCCAGCATATCTTTGAGGATCCCAACCTCCTGCGGCCGGCCTTTGTCATCTACCTTTGCGAACTGGCCGGGCGCAGCGGGTGGCAAATTGCCTGGCAGAAAAGGCAGAGGTGGTCCTGTATAACGCATGACCAGGCTGTAGCCCTCCGGGACATAGATCCGGTTGAATGTCCATTCGAACATTTCGTATCCCAGTGCCAGCAGCAGAATCGCGGGAAGAGCCAAACGTGCCTTTGAATAGAAGCTGTCTTCCGAAGTGCTTTCACTCATAACGCCCCGACCTTTGATTTTGTGTGATTGAGTCAGCACCCAGGCCAGCAGGCCGGGCGAAATTTGATCGAACCCAGATATGAATCTGAAGGATTTGTGCGGCAGAAACAACGACTTCGAGCGATACCGAGGTGGTTGACGGTCTATTCTTCTGAGCCACCTGGTGGTGTTACCGGAACTGGAGTTGAGGCGGGAGCGTTCTTTTCCTGGGGATTCACGGCTTTGGCCGCTGCAGCCGAATCCGCAAAGGATTCAAAGATTTTCATAATCGGGCTGTCAGCGGTGTTGACCATGATCCTGCGGTAAGACGCTGATAGTTTTTGATAGAGCACATACTGGGCGTAGGCCTGGCCATCACCTTCGAAGGCTGTGACGGCAGTTGTCCAACCCGCGGCTTCTGCTTCGTTATTGAATCGCACGACGTCAGCGGCCGCTTTGCCCTTTGCTTCGATCGCCGCTGCTTCATCGATCGTGGCATCCAGTTTCAGTTGTGCCACCGCGGCTTTTTCGTTGGCCTTGGTGATAGCGACTTCCTGATCCTGTTCGGCCTGTGTTGTAATTTTGACGATATCCTGATCTGCCTCTACGAGGGCCTGCTTTTGTTCGACGAGGGCCTTTTCCACTGCCAGTTTCTGTTCGGACTCCTGTTGCAGTGCCTGTTGCTGGTATTGAAGTTCCTGCTGTTTGGCAATTTCTCTCTGTCGAACAGGATCTGCAATCTGCTGAGGAGGCCGAATCTTAGTCACAAGGGCCTGAATCACTTCGATGCCCAGCGGCTCACACGCTGCTTTCATGGATTTTTCGAAGGCATCCTGGAACGCAGTACGCGTCGTCCCCTGAATGAACTCGCGTCCAGAGGCATTTGATCCCTGTAGCCGGCAAAAGCTGCGAGCATTCGGCATGATGACAGTCTGGACGATCTCCTCGTCGATCTCCGGACCGTTATCAGATTTATTGAACAGAACGTAGACTTCTGCCGCTTTCTCCGGAGCGACGCGGAATTCAATGACACCATCCAGACTGACCCAGAACCCATCCTTCGAAGGGAAGCCCATATCCCCTTCTTCACCAAGATTGAATCGCTGGCTGCGACAGTCGACCTGATCAACGCGAACGACATAGGGATTCAGGTAATGCGTTCCCGGTTCCAGAGTTGCCTTCTGCACACCCCGCTCACCCGGATTTACCGACAGTTTATTGGGGTCTTCGGCAAGCGGCGCCGCAAGGTTTGTGACGACGCCTTTGAAGCCAGCCGGAATGGTCACGGGCTTCTGAATGTCGACAGCGTACAGGTACGGGTTGATTGGATAGCGACCGGGATTCAGCACTCCGGGCATGATCCCCTTCGTCAACGCCACTCCCTTTTCGTCAACTTTGGCAAGAAAGTCACCGTAACCGAGGTCATCACCAGTGAGACTTATCTTGATCCCCATTTCGCCAGGAGCAATCTCAATCTGCTTGATGACCTGCCAGGACCAGGTGTACGGATTATAAAAGTAACGTCCTTCGGCAAGCACTTCACGCTGAACTCCTTTGTGTTCCGGTGTCGGAGCGATCTCATCGCCGTTCTTGATGTCGAGGCCGGTTTTTCGAATCAGGACGGCGATTTCGCCACTACTGACGTCGATTCGAAAGCTGGTATAGAAGGTCCAGATAATGGACACCCCAACCACGACAAGCAGCAGCAGCATTGCCATTGACGGCACGGACAGCTGCGATTTTGGACGATAGGGATACGACAAATTGCCCGAAGACATAGGAGAAAACTCCAAAGAACCCATTGACCGGACGGCAGGCGAATGCGCCTGCTTATCAAGCTAAGACAACCGGCGTATCAGCACGGAACGTCGATCAGGTTTCTATGGATCAAAAAACCCCCGCGGATTCTGTGCGATGTGCGATTATCTCTCTATTTTCATTCAGTCTAGTCTCAAAACTGCCTGCCGGAGGAACTAACGGCGAAATTCAACTGCATCACGAGAGGGATGTCAGGGAGGGAGCAGCGGGAAATTGTTGGGGCGGGAGAATTCCTGTGACGCCGTGGTGTCAGTCTGGCATGTTTTGGCATTGGGTGACTAGTGCAGAGAAGGCTTTTGGCGTGGCGCTTTTGCGGCCCATTCACTGTGTGGCTAAGGGAATTCTGGTTGGGGCGAATACGGGAGTGGTAAGGAGTACTGCGATTGTGGGGTAGTTATCGACTGTAGCGATGGGCGTCGTCGGACGAGATTTTGTTGGGTAGCGCGGTAGAAGTTTGCCCTGGAGCCTGAAGCAGGGATCTCGGGGATTGACGCAATTGTGTTCTGCGGGGCTGGTGGTAAGTGGCAGCAGGACGCGGTTAGAATGAGGCCGGATTTGGCTGGGGATCGTTGTTCTCTTTTCCGGACTTCCGCGATGATGAAGAACTTTCTGACTGTATTTGCGGTACTGGCAGTAACCTATTCAGGTTGGCTGGACGTTGCTGTCCTGGCGCAGGGACGCTCGCTGGCGGAAAATCCGGAGCTGGCAGATTTTTTTGAGAACGAAGTGGGGCAGCTGGAACGTGCGAATGAGTTGAGCCAGTATGAATCGCGAGAGGCGTGGGAGCGTGCTCGTCCGGCGTTGCGGGAAGAATTATTTGATATGCTGGGTCTGAGCCCGCGTCCGGCAAGTAGTCCGCTGCAGGCGACGGTGACCGGTGTGACCGAGCATCCCGAGTTTCTTGTGGAGAAGCTTCACTTTCAGTCGCTGCCGGGACTGTACGTAACGGGAAATCTTTATCGGCCTCGTGAGCAGAAGGAGCCACTTCCCACAATTTTATACGTGTGTGGTCATGGCCAGGTGAAGAAGGATGGTGTCAGTTTCGGGAACAAGACGCACTACCACTATCATGGCAGCTGGTTTGCCCGAAATGGTTATGTCTGTTTGATCATAGATACTCTGCAACTGGGTGAGATTGAGGGAATTCATCACGGCACATATCGGATGAATCGGTGGTGGTGGAATTCACGTGGTTATACACCAGCAGGAGTGGAGGCGTGGAACTGTATTCGGGCGCTCGATTATCTGCAGACTCGTCCTGAAGTGGATGCTGGCCGTTTGGGCGTCACGGGGCGATCGGGTGGCGGTGCGTACAGCTGGTGGATTGCAGCGCTGGATGATCGGATTCGGTGTGCCGTGCCGGTGGCGGGAATCACGTCGCTTCGCGATCACGTTGTCAACGGCTGCATCGAAGGCCACTGTGACTGTATGTTTATGGTGAACACCTTCCGTTGGGACTTCGCGAAGGTGGCTGCTCTTGTCGCCCCTCGACCGCTGCTGATCTCCAATACGGACAAGGACACCATCTTTCCTCTGGAAGGAGTGGTGGACATTCATCGGCAGGTACGACAGATCTATCGGCTTTATGGGGCCGATCCGCAGCTCGGGTTGCAGATTACCGAGGGGCCTCATGAGGATACTCAGGAACTGCACATCCACGCGTTCCGCTGGTTTAATCGATTTTTGCGGAATGACAAATCGTTGATTGAAAAAACGGCCGTTCGTTTTTTTGAACCGCCCCAGTTGAAAGTATTTGCCGAGTTGCCTGGGGATCAGGTGAATACGCGGATCGATGAAATTTTTGTTCCAGCGGCTGCAGCACTTTCGTCGGAACAGATTCTGGAGCGTCAGGAGCAACTGGCTGTCGAGTCTGTCGTTCGTCTGTCTGATCGCTGCTTTCGGGCATGGCCACCTGCCGCAGACGTTTCCGGGGAAGTACAGGTCGAAGCAGCCCCGGCAGCTCCTGTGGATGGTCAGTCATACCAGGTGTCACGGATTACCTTCGAGAGTCAGGCGTTTGTCCCGTTGCGGCTTGAGATTCGCCATTCGTCTGCCGTGTCCCTGTCGGAGCTCAGCGAAGTCACGCTGCACGTGGAAGCTGGCGGGGCTGGTCGTGGCCCCGCAGAAATGACTGGTCGTACCCCGCAGGCTCGCATTGCAGTTCGGCCTGGCGATTTTGGTCCATGGCTGGGGAATGAAGCGAAGCAGATACAAATTGCGAGGCGTTTTCAGTTGCTTGGAATGACGATTGACGGAATGCGTGTCTGGGATATTCGACGAGCATTACAGGTCCTGCGTGAGCAATGCCCGAATCTGAAAACCATTGTGCTGCAAGCTGCTCCCGGAATGGAGTCACTCGTGCAGCTGGCATCCCTGTATGAGCCACCGGTGTCACGCCTTGTTCTTCCGCGGCTTGTTGCTGAAACGGAATCGCAGCCATCGATTTTGAATCTGACGCGAACGCTGCCCATGGAAATCCTGCCAGTTCTTGCAGCTCAGAAAAACCGAATTGTGACGCAGACAGCCGCTGAGTCTGCTCCTTTGTCATCGCAGGTCACTGCAGATCCTCGCTGGAAAGGCCAGCGGATCGAGTTTTCTGCGTCGGTAGAGGACTAATGTGGCCTGAGGTGTGCGAGGATACATGGATGGAAGGTTCCCGGCGATTTATTCAACGGATCGCTGAATCGGGCAGCAGTATCTGGCACAATTTTATGAATCCCGGAATCTGCATCTGGTAACAGGAGCCGTGGGGATTGTTATGCTGTAGAGCAGTGTTGTTCTGCCTGAAGTGCGTTTTTTGCTGAGAAGATTGCCACCATGAGTCACCCTGAAGTGTTGGCGTGCAAAGTCAAAACATCGCGTGGAAAGGTGTGGTTGTTTCGGTTTGGCCTGCTGTTGATCGTCGTGATTTCCGGTGAGGTACTTGCGGGGATGTTTCTGCGGATGATTTTGCCGCAGGGGGACATGGCGGTGCTTCAGGAGGCTCAGGAAGCTGTCGCGACGGGCGCATTGTCCAGCGACGGGGCCTCGGAGGCGATTCATCCCTATCTTGGCTGGGTGCATAATCCTCAGCTGAGTCGTCCGGACAAAGTGGGCGGGCAGGACATTCAGACGAACGCACTCGGGTTTCGTGATAACGATGCATCAATTGTTAAGAAGACCCCGGACAAATTTATTGTGGGGATCAGCGGTGGCTCTGTGGCCTGGCGTTTTTCGTGGGAGGCAGAAAAGACTTTGAGAGAAAGTCTGCAGTCGTTGCCTGAACTTCAGGGGCGTTCGATTCGTTTTGTCCGCCTGGCCATGCCTGGATACAAGCAACCGCAGCAACTGATGGCGTTGAACTATGTCATGGCACTGGGCGGAGAATTTGATGCGATCATCAACATTGACGGTTTCAATGACGGCGTGTTGAGCATTATGGAGAACGGCCGACAGAGGACGGCGATCGATTATCCTCGATCCTGGCATGCTCGGGCGATGATCATGACAGACCCGCGAGTTTCTACGCAGGCCTTTCAGTTGCTGAAGCTGCGAGCGGAACGACAGCAGCGGGCGGTGAATGCGCTGAATTCGTCGCTGAAGGCATCGAATATCTATCAGACGATCTGGTATCTGCGCGACGAAGCCTCGCGCAACGCCCAGATGGATCTGGGGCTGGAAGTGAGTCGTTCGAATAACACAAGCTTTGTGCATCATGGACCGTCAGCTGTCGTCAGGTCAGACGACGAACTTGTCACAGAAGCGGCGACGCTATGGGCCCGTTGTTCCGGGCAGATGCATGATTTGTGCAAGGCTCGCGGAATCTACTATTTGCACGTACTGCAGCCGAACCAGTACGTTTCCGATTCCAAGCCATTGAGTGACTATGAGAAGGAATTCTGTTTTGCTGAACATCAGCCCCTCGCTGAGGTCGCAGAAAAGGTCTTTCCGGCAATGGTGCAGGAGGGGGGAGTATTGAAAGCGCGGGGTGTGGCATTTAGTGATCAGACGATGGTGTTTTCCGAGGTCAGGGAAACGTTGTATGTCGATCCGTGGTGCCATTTCAATCAGCAGGGCAATGAATTGCTGGCTGGTCAGATTTGTCAGGAATTTCGCCAGTTGGTTTCGGCGGGCACGACACCTTAAGCTCAATCAGTAGAGAGCAGGGGAGCCTCGATAACGACGCGATTCCCGCGGACGAGGATTTCGACCGGATCATGGTCTGCAGTACGGATTGGCGTCTCTGAGGTAAACAGCAGGGACGGGGCTTTGTGCCGCAGGCCGTTTCGTAAATCACAAAGAACTGGGCGGGAGCACTTTGCGAGTGCCTGCAGCCGAGACAATGGTCACGGCCGTCGTTCCCGCCCATCCCATCGTGACCGATGTGCCGGCTGATTTCCGGCCCCCCCCGTGTCCTTGTGGCCTCGATCGGTGGAGGCCCGGAGGACGCAGGGGTGGAGCGGATTGAAGGTCGGTTTTCGGGCCGGATTCAGGCCGGCTGGAGACCGCTGATCACGTCCCGTAGTCTTCCGCGAGCTGTATGGAGACGTCGTTTGATGGTGCCGATTGGGCTGGCAAACTGTTCGGACATCTCTTTCAGAGAGGATCCTTCAAAGTAGAACGCCCACAGAGTTTCTCGATCAAGTCGCCCCAACTGATCCAGGCCAGCGCGAACCTGTTCCATATTTTCCTGTCGAATCATAGCGAAGAGGGGAGTATCGTCTGTTGCGTCGAAGGCGGAAATGATATCCGGTTCCAGAAAACATTCGGAAGGCCGGCGAACCGCACGATTGATCGACAGTCGCGCTGCAATCTGTGTCAGCCATCCGCTGAATCGTTCTGTTTCCTGCAGCTGCGGCAACTTGCGAAATGCGCGCAGGAACACTTCCTGCGTGACTTCATCGGCCTCAGCAGAGTTTCTGAGACGTTGCATGACAACGCGATGAATTTTTGTGTAGAACCGGACAACCAAATGATCGAAAGCTGCCCGATTGCCGTTTTGAGCCTGTTCAACAAGTAAATTCAGGGATTCGACAGTCATGATACGGTTCCCGAAAAACACTGACTGACGTCACTGCTATACAGCAGAATTGACGTGATGACGCCTGACGTGTTTTTGATGATTGTGTGCGTAGTTGACGAAGAAGGACGGCCTGTCGGACGGTGCAGGCTGGTTGAGAGCGATGCTCAGGACGCGGTAGACCAAAAGTGATAACTGTGGACGATCGGAATTCCGGAATCGCTGCGACGGACTTCGTGAACAAAGTCAGGAGTCAACAGAAATCGAACGCAGCCTGCCGGGGGCAGTGCGACGGAGATTAGTGTTGTTGTTGTCAGAGGATTCCGGGCGGCAGGCTTCGCCGTTCAGACTTTTCCCGTGCCACAGGAACAACGATGTCTCTGATCGCGTGGACTTTGCGTGGTCCATACACAATCGCGGCGCGAAGATTCCGACGAGCGGTGGAGACAGCGTCCTGTGGACGGATGTCTGCGATGGGATATCGATTGATATCCCGGCTGTTCGGAGCGGGAACCGTGACGCCACGTGGGCATCGAATGCATCGGTTCCGATTTCTTCGGACTGATTGTGGAGGCACACACTGCGAACGCTCGCGCACTCACCACGGCAACATTGGCCACGGCTACGACGGACTGAGCAATCTTCGCGGTATTCAGCAGCATGATTCTGCCTCCTCAAGCGGAATCGATTCCGTTCTGGTGGAATTTCGATCCCCTGGTTCACGACCGCAATACTGCGGCCTTTGACTGCGAGCATCTACGTCGATGCCTGCACACACACTGTAACCTGCATCTGATGATGCAAACAACAAAAAACGCTGCTACCGCTGTTGAGCAGCGGTAGTTTTTTGGTTCTTTTGGGAAGAAACAAGGAGTCCTGGCACCGAGTGACACAGGCCATAGCCACATGGTTCGCCGTCGGTGGTGAAATCTCCTGACTTTTTCTGAAATTTCCTTTTCAACAGGCAAGAACAAGCCGGAGGACATTTCCATGCCTAAAACATGGCCCACTGTTTAGTCAATCCCCAAATAGCTCGCGGTTGTCTCAGAAAAATGGCCAGATTTTTGCAAAACCTGAAAATTGGTGGAAAAGTGGATATCGCCACGTTCAAGACCGCCGGTTTCGCCAGGCTGGCATGCTGCTGAGGTTCCCTGGGTGGTGTGCTTTCAGGAGCTTGAATCCCCCGGCTGTACTTTTTGAATTTGCGAGTTTCAGGCACGGAGGGCCTATTCTGCACTGCCGATGGCTCACACCCACCGGCAGAGGTTGTGCCGGGCTTCCAGCCCTGACGATTTGCGCAACGTCAAACGAGCTGCACCAGGTGCGAACGAGCTGCACCAGGTGCGTGGCACCGCAGGGTCGAGGTCGAAGCGGGACTGGGGTTTCTTCGTGCTCGTGCTCGTGCTCGTGCTCGTGCTCGTAATCGATTCGTCCAGGAAGTGCGCGCTGGCGACACCACGGCTGAGGCTGCTGTTCCGGAGTTGCTGCGCTGTTGGAGGACATTTGAGCACGAAGCACGAGGGGGGGCACGAAGCACGAGCACGAGCACGAGCACGAGCACGAGCACGAGAACGAAGCACGAAGCACGAAGCACGAGAACGAGAACGAAGCACGAGTACGAGGACGATTTTGCGCGCGGGTGGGAACGATATTGCCGATTTGCTGCACGGTGTCTTTTCTTGTGTCTTTCGTGCTCGTGCTCAGTCCGCGCTGGCGGGCGGTGCTCGTGCTCGTAATCGAAAAAGAATCCAGGGCTGTTGCGCGACCGTTTTTGCTGTGCGAGGACGAGGACTAGCACGAGCACGAGCACGAAGCACGAAGCACGAGCACGAAGCACGAAGCACGAAG
>CAIQIE010000162.1 GCA_903871805.1 uncultured Planctomycetaceae bacterium
CACCGAAGAAAGGCCGTGAGGGGACGTTGACTTGCGGAACGTCTGCTCCATCCACGGTGATCTCGATGCTCAGATTCTGTGCGAATAGCTGCCAAAAACTTCGGACGGCCCCGGGCCCTTTCACATTCAGAATATCGACCGTCTGGCCTTTCTTTACCACGGCGTGCGTCACCACTCGCTGGCTTTTAAATTCCATCGGTAACTGAATCATCGGGACCGCTGGGTCAGGAAATGTCCCAGGAATGAGCATCTGCGATTGCTCGGCCTGCAAATCTTGAGCAACCACATAGGGTGCAGAGAACACAAGAAAAACTAGTGTCACAAAGAAGCATACAGCATTTGAACGGGGAGCAGGAGAGTAGCGCATCAGTAGGTCCATGAAGAAATTGAATGAAAAGAGAGTGGCCACTTGCCATGACGTGGGTTGCAGTATCATTTTGTCGTCCACACGGATCGCAATTCGTAAGCCTCAAAAGTCAGAACGGTTGCTGATCCACCACGGGTTTCCAGAAAGATCTGTCGATTCTCTGGCTTGCTGTTGAACGGCATCGGCATGTAGCAAAGCCCATCGCTTGCGAAAACCTCAAGACCAGTGCGATCACAGTAGATCGTGAGTCGAAGCTTTCCATCTCGAAGTGGAGCAAGTGCGCGCTGGCCGTTGACTGTCAGCTCCTGCTTCTTCGCATCATAAATAATCATTGAATCGCGGATGTTAAAGACGATCTCGTTCGCATCACCCGGATCTATCTCGGTGCGTATTTCGAGCAATTCGACTTGAAATTCATCGAGCGGATTTTTGTCGCCCGGCTTCAATGCCATCGATTCCAAGGCAAGCGTTTTACCTCGAAGTGATTCGAGTTCCTTCACTGGCGAGAACGTCATGCGTGGGCCGTCGGTCGTGCTGACAAGTTTGAGTTCCAGCGGCACTGTCATCGATTGATTGAAGCTCATCCCGCGAGTCTCGGTCTGAAACCAGCCAATCTGAATGCGACGTCCATCCTTCGCGGGAATGTCGCTGAAGGTTTGCGGAGCGTAGAAGCCTCGGCCGCGATGTCCGGGCAACTTCGTTTCCTCTGGTTTGAAATGTGTCCCGTCAAAAGTCCCAACAGCATATTCGCTGTTCGCGCCAAGCAATACCCATTTCTTTTTCGTCACATCACCATCGACCGGAAGTTCAAAGAAATCGGGGCATTCGAACAGGAATGCGGTTCCCGCAATGCCTTCGGTGATACTTGCCAAAGTCCACTCGCGGAGGTTAGGAGAGGTAAAGAAATGAATGGTGTGTTTCCCTTGCAATTCCACATAGAGCACCATGACCCACTTTTGAGTCTCTTCATGCCAAAACACTTTAGGGTCGCGATTGCCACCCGTGATTTGCTGAAGGACCGGGTTACCGGAATACTTGGTAAAGCTGCGTCCGTCGGTGCTGTAGGCGATTCCCTGCACGGTGGGATTGCCGGCAGCGGTATAGATGAGCACCAGCGGCGGTTTGCCTTCTTTGCCAAACCCACTGGTGTTCTTCCAATCCACCACGGCACTGCCGCTGAACATCGGGCCCATCGTGTCGGGCAGAAGCTTGTCACCAAGTTCCTCCCAATGAACCAGGTCTTTGCTGACAGCATGGCCCCAATGCATATTCCCCCAACCCCAGCCGTAGGGATTGTGCTGAAAGAACAGGTGATATTCACCATTGTAGAAGACGCAGCCATTCGGGTCGTTGTTCCAGCCTCGTTGCGGCGAAAAGTGAAACTGTCCCCGTAGTGGCTCGCGATAAAGCGCATCGGCATCTTTGAGTTCGTCACTGGTTTCCATACTGCTCAGAGCCGTGGAACCGTCGGCAAGTTTGTCAACTCGAAGCGTCAACGACTTGCCCTGCCAGGCGGAGAGATCCATCGTTGCCCACCAATCCGGATCTGCATCAGCCAGCTCAACATCGTTTTTCACCATGACCTGACCATCAACCAGAATCGTCAGCAGTCGCTTGGCAGCCCCATTTTTGACGGGAATGTGCAGGTAACGCGAAGTTGCGATGAGCGTGCGTTCCGCATCCTTCACCGAGCCTTTAGGTTTCACATCTGTTTGTACGATATGATCTACGTTGATGTGTCCCCAGCCGCCCTGAGCATCATCAAGGATTCGCAAGGTCGCCATTTTCCCTGCGAACTCGGGCACTTCCCAGGAATCAACTTCGAGAGCTTCGCTGCCGCCGGCCGCGTCGTTCGGACCGGTCGAAGTGCGAACGACCTTTCCATCAACCAACAATTGCAAAGCGAGCTTCTCGGGTTTCTTTCCGCCGCCGATCAGGAAAGAAATGAATTTCCGTTCGACACGGAACTCCGGGGAAGTCAGTGAGCCGACAGAATTATCGCCGTTGAAGAAGGAATTCACGAGCCCTTTACCGCGAAAACCATCGACCTGCATTTGCCCGGCCAGGGTTCCTTTGGCAGGACCTGGACCAAACGCTTCTCCAGTCACCATCCACGAATCGTAGGTGTCTTTTTCGAAATCGGCGATGAGGATGTCATCGGCCCCTGTTGCTGTGTTTAAGAGCGCCGAAATGAACGGCATAGCAACGAACAATGAAACGAGTGTTTTTCTCATGGCAGGTCTTTCCTTTTTGAACACTTTAAAGCCGACCGAAATCCAATCCGTGCGGTGTCTGGTAGATTTCAACGCTGAATAGCTCCCGAATGTGCGCAAACGGCTGCAGCGACAGAGCAGGCGTTCAACAGGTTGCTCTGGTGAGATTCCCCGCGCAGAACCCCGAGCAGGAATGCTGCGGTGAACGAGTCACCAGCTCCCACGGTATCGCACACCAGCGTTGGAATCCCGGGTTGCTCAACAAGCTCATCGGGAGTCACCAACAGAGCGCCTTCGGCACCTCGCGTCATTACAACAAGATCCAGCTTCTGCTTGTCGATCAACCGCCGCAGCAATGCGCCCGGTGGCCCAACCACCGGGATTTCGAATGCGTCACAGACCGCTACCAATTCGTCATCGCTAAGTTTGAGGATGCTCGCAAGCCGAATCGATTCGCAGATCATGGCTTTGTCATAGAAGGGCGGGCGCAGGTTGATGTCCACGATTCGCGGTACACCGGCCTCCTGTGCTGCTCTCAGGTATCTGCGGATCGTGTTCCTGGACAATTCAGAGCGTTGACCCAGCGTCCCAAAATAGACAGCGTCTGCATCTGTGAGACGGCGTTCCACGTCTCGGTTCCACTCGATCCGATCCCACGCGGATGCTTCATGAATCGTGTATGAAGCGTTGCCGTCCCGATCAAGGAAAACGCCCACGGTACCCGTTCGGGAATTCGGAGTGACTTGCAGTAGATTTATGTCAACGCCGAATCCACGCAGGATACTGATGGCTTTCTGACCGTAGTCGTCATCGCCAACTGCACTGATGATTGCAACGTCAGCTCCCAGAAGCGCAGCGTGACCTGCGAAGTTGGCAGGTGCTCCTCCAAATCGAGCGGCATCCGGAAACAGATCCCAAAGAACTTCGCCCAGTGAAATGATGCCTGGCGTTTTCATTCGTTGATACCCAGATCATGTTCAATTTGCTCGAGTGCACGCCCTTTCGTCTCCGGGACTATGGCCTTTACCCAAACAAGCTGCAGAACCATCATGAAACAGAAGAACGCAAAGACAGTGCCAGGAGCAAACGCACTGACCAATGACGGAAAGAACAGTGTCAACAGTGCTGCAAATATCCAGTGCGTGAAGCTGCCCAGAGCCTGTCCCTGAGCCCGATATCGGTTTGGAAAAATCTCGGAAATGAAGACCCAGATGACAGCCCCCTGACCCACCGCATGAGCCGCAATGAATGCGAAGATACAGGCAGGAACGATGGAAAAATGCTCCGTATAAAACGCCCAGGAGCATAATCCGAGCGACACGATGTATCCGAATGAACCAATGTAAAGCAGGGTTCTGCGGCCCAGACGATCGATCAACCACAGGCCTATGAAGGTAAAGATCAGGTTCGTAACACCAATGCCTATGGACTGCAAAAGAGCGGCTTTTTCCTCAAGGCCAGTCAATTCAAAAATCCGCGGCGCAAAGTAGAGCACAGCGTTGATTCCCGAGAGTTGATTGAAGAACGCAATGAGAAATGCAAGCAGAATTGGCACAGTCAGTCGCCGGCTCCAGAAACGATCAGCGACGACACGATCGTCCGACGCCAGGACAATTTCATTGACTCTTGACTCGACTTCAGCGTCGGTGAGATTCCGATCGACAAGTTGGAGTACTGCTCTTGCGCCTTCAAGGTCCTTCCTGCGCCCGATCAGCCATCTCGGACTCTCCGGCAGACTCAGACACAGCACGCAATAGAGAAACGCAGGAATGGCCTCAACGCCCAGCATCCATCGCCAATCATTCTCACCGACGTTAGCAAGTGCTGCGTTCGACCCGAACGCCACAAGGATTCCAAAGACAATGTTGAACTGAAACAGCCCGGTCAGCCGCCCTCGGAGATGAGGGGGAGAGATTTCTGAGATAAACAACGGTGCTGTCACTGTAGAAATACCCACACCGAGACCACCAATGAAACGCGCGACCATCAGCCAGACAGGTGTACTCGCAAACCCAGACCAGACGGCAGAGACAAAATACAAGATGCCGACCCAGAACAGTGTGGGCTTTCGGCCAAGCCGGTCAGTCGGCCAGGCCCCAACCAGTGCACCCAACACGGTCCCCCATAGCGCAGAACTCATGACAAGCCCATGCATCACTGGCGACAGTTGCCACAGTTTTTCGATCGCCTTTTCTGCTCCGGAGATCACGACGGTGTCAAATCCGAAGAGAAATCCGGCGAGCGACGCCGTCAATGACCAGAAAACAAGACGAAGATTCAAGACTCTGACTCCGCTAGGCTGTTTGTGAAGGGTTGCGATGATAACCTCCTGTTCCGCAATAGAAATGGAACAGATTGCCAATTGTTTGTCACAGATTTCGGCAGGCGTGAAGATGTCGTGACCGCTCACCAAGCAGTTTTGGATCATCCCGAGGTGCTTTTTTATGCCCAGAGACATCGCCATCCCGCCAGGTTTTGTGATGTGGAAGTCCGTTCCTTCGGAGCAAACGAATGGCTGGCAGCGGCAATGGTTTGGAAACGAACTCGACCCTGCGGCAGTCTTTAATGTTCGAGGGGTTGGAATTCGCGAACCGATGTTCAATGCCGATGTTCATCGCCCAAATGGTACGGGCGACTGGCTCATCATGTTCTTTCACGAGCGGGTCCGGTTGCAGCGTGGGCAGAAAGAACCATCCGCAGTCGCAAACAGCCTGATGCTCTGGCCGCCCGGCGCGGAACAGTTCTATAGCTGGAGCAGGGCTGCCAACATCGAGCCGCACTCTTGGATGCATGTGGAAGGAATGTGGGTCGCAACACAGATCGAAGAAAACCGTCTGCCGCTGGAAGTACCGGTAACGATCAGAGATGAGTCGCTCGTCATCAATATACTGCATCAGTTGATGAATGAGATGACGCAGAATGAAGTAGCAGATCCGATCATTCTGCAGAATCTCTTTCAGAACTGGGCTCGCTCATTGGCAAGGTTTCTACAAACACGCGACCCACAACACCGCATCCCGCCAGCTCTGCTGAAGGTCCGTGATCACCTGAATGAGCACTTCACGGAATTGACTCCACTAGATGAACTGGCTCAGATTGCGTGCATGTCCCGCAGCCATCTCTCCCATCAATTCCGCGAACACTTTGGCACAACGATCAGCAGTTACGTCATTCGCAAACGCATGTCGATTGCTCAAAGACTGCTCTACGACCTTTCTGTCCGCCCGGGTGAGATTGCCAAACGAGTCGGATATCCCGATATCTACCAATTCTCGAAACAGTTCAAAAAGACATTCGCCGTATGCCCCTCGGAATACCGCAAGCAGCTTATTGCAAAACGCGAAGTCCGATGACGGTTTCGATGAGACTTTCATATCGGCCCCCTCTATTCAGCTTTGTTTCGCTTGCCGCCAACCCGGTCGTTACGAAATGATCTCTTGAATCACGTGCCCATGCACATCGGTCAAACGCCGATCGATGCCGTTGCTGCGGAATGTGAGCTTTGTATGGTCGA
>CAIQIE010000163.1 GCA_903871805.1 uncultured Planctomycetaceae bacterium
CTGACGTTTCATCCGGATGGAAAAAAACTGTACGTGATCAACGAACTGCTCAATTCTGTGACCCGATTTGATTTCAATGCCGAATCCGGTCAGCTGATCGAAGGTCAGACAATTTCGACCGTTCCCGCAGATTTCACTGGCGTTAGCTACTGTGCCGACCTGAAAATTACTCCGGACGGGCGTTTTCTGTATGGCACAAATCGGGGACACGACAGTATCGCGATGTACAGCATCGCGGCAAATGGCGATCTGTCGCTGCTGGGAATTGAACCCAGCCTCGGCAAAGGACCACAGAATCTGGCAATCACCCGAGATGGCAAACTGCTGCTGTGTGCAAACATGCCCGGAAACAACGTGGCCGTCTTTCGAATTGACACACAGGCAGGCACACTGACTGCCACGGGCACCCCGATTGCTGTCACGTCGCCGTCCTGCATTCGGATTCTGCGATAACACTCAAACCGAAAACGGCGTCCATCGCTCGGTAAAAAAACCTCCCACAAGCTTGCCCAATCCAGACCCTTCGCTGTCTATCCCGCCTTTGTTGAATCAGGAGTCATTCATGAGAGTCCCTGGCCTGTTGTCCGCTGGTGTTGTGCTCTGCATTGCTTCCGGTCGTCTGCTGCAGGCGGATGACTACCAGTATCGGTTTGAAGGCATTCAGATTCCCAAAGCGACGGCCGAGGAACCGGTTCGGTCTGAACTCTCAGTGGCCGCAGCTTCCGACTACCTCGAAAAAGGCTCGCTGGCATGGAGCGGAGAGCGAAAGTGTGTCAGCTGCCACACAAACGGGACCTACATGACTATTCGCCCGGCTCTGACAAAATCTCTGGGCGCCCCAAATGCAGCCAACCGTACGTTTTTTCTGGAGCAGCTGACAAAGCTGAAGGAAGAACCACGCGACCGCCTGCGTCAGTCTACCCGCCCTGCTCAGGTCATCTATATCGCAGCTGGCCTGGCCGAGTGGGACGCTCATCTGACCGGAGCTCTCTCTCCGGAAACCGAACAGGCTCTGGAGCTGATGTTTGAGATTCAGAGCGAGAATGGCACATGGGGTTCCCTTGATTGCTGGCCTCCGTTTGAGTCCGATTCCTACCACGAAGCAACTGTTGCGGCGATGGCTGCAGCGACGGCACCTGGCTGGATCACCAAAATCAGCCAGGCTCCCGAGAAGGCCACGGTCTTCGCAGCCGTCGAAAAACTTAAAGCCTACCTGCGTACCGAGCAGCCTCTGCATGACTACAGCCGCGTGCTGTTGCTGTGGACGTCAGCACGCATGCAGGATCTGCTGACTGAACAACAGCGTACGGAACTTACCGCCTCGCTGACAAAACATCAGAAACCTGACGGCAGCTGGTCCATCAGGTCATTCGCAGCCCCGGAAGCATGGGGTGGGGGTAATCGAGCTGCAAAACTGAAGGCGGAAACAGATTTCCAGGACCCACCGGGAGATGGACACATGACTGGCCTGGCCATGATCGTCCTGCGGGAAAATGGAGTACCGGCGTCCGACGAACGCATTCAAAAGGGACTTCACTGGCTGAAAACGTCCCAGCGTGAA
>CAIQIE010000164.1 GCA_903871805.1 uncultured Planctomycetaceae bacterium
GAACAACGTGATAAACTCAGGGCACCGGACCTGACGATTCTCAATGTCGCCGGGTTCGACCAGTGCCTGCCGGCCTCGTTTTCCACACCCTCTCAGAAACTCACGCCTGCGTAATGAACTCCACAAGCTCCGGTGAACAGCTCTTTCAGGAATGTGCCGGTCATGTACGATCGCTGCTGCCCGCGCTTCTGGAACTGGAGCGACAGGCGGCCATTTTTCGCCTCCCGGCACTTGCGGATCAGGAATGGTTTCAGTTACTCCGACAAAAACTAATTCCACAGCTTGGCGAGCAGGCGTTTTTGGTGACTGCCGTGGTCGGTGGAACCAATATCGGCAAAAGTGTGATCTTTAATCATCTTGCCGGAGGCCGTGCCAGTGCGACCAGCCCGCTAGCCTCGGGAACCCGACATCCCACGTGTCTGGTGCCCGAAAATTTCCTGAAGACGCATCAGCTGAAGGACGTTTTCCCCGACTTTGAACTGGTACCATGGACAGATGCCTCACTGGCACTCGAAGAAACAGACTCCAACCGCCTCTACTGGCGAATTTCGAAAGAGTTGCCGGAATCGCTGCTGATTCTGGACACACCCGACATTGACAGTGACGCCAGAATTAACTGGGTTCGCGCAGACGCGGTGCGTCGCTCCGCCGACGTCCTGATCGCTGTTCTGACTCAGCAGAAATACAACGACGCCGCCGTGCGGGAATTCTTTCGGCGGGCGGGGGACGAGGGCCGGGCGGTGATTGTCATTTTCAATCAGGTCCTGCTGCCAGAAGACGAACCCTACTGGCCAGTGTGGCTGGAAACATTCTGTCGCGAAACCGGACTGCAACCAGAATCCGTCTACCTTGCCCCGGCAGACCGTCGTGCGGCCGAGGAGCTTCGGCTTCCCTTCTTCGAACGATCGCATGCGTGTTGTCGCGCAGACGGCGCGGATCAGCGAAGTCCTGATCCACAACTTCCGGTCAATCCGGCGGCCCACCTGGCCCGGCTGCGATTCCCTGAAATCCGGATGCAGACACTGAAGGGCTCCCTGCGGGAATTGTGTCATCCGCAACGAGGCCTTGCGGGCTGGCTGCGCGAACTTCGAACAGCCAGTAACGACCTTGGAACAGCCGCCACCCGGCTCACTACGGAAGGACTCATTCAGATTCGTCACTGGCCGGCCCCCGCAAATTCTGTCATCGTGACGTTCCTGAGGAAATGGTGGCAGCAGCAGCAGACGGGCTGGGCTCGATCCATTAACACAGCCTACAACGCCCTGGGAAAGACTCTGCTGTGGCCACTTCAGGCAGCCGGAAAAGCGATCCGAGGAGACACACCGGCTCCCATGGAAGATTATCGGGAACGTGAATGGGCAGCGGTGCTGAATGCTGTGGAAGAGGTTTTTGAACGCCTGCAGTGGATGTCAGAATCGGGCAACGACATCATTCACAGACGCCTGGAACAACTGCTGGAAGGTGACGCCCGCAATCGGCTCATCACGACACTCAGAACCAGACACGCACAGATTCAGTTTGAAGACGAACTGGAAAGTGTGGTGGCTGACCAGATGTCAGAACTTCAACTTTCGCGCCCTGACCTCTTTAAGATGTATCGACAGTTGAACAATGTCTCCGCTGCTGTGCGGCCCGTCACCAGCATCGTGCTGTTCTCGCTGGGATTTGGCCCGGCTGGAGATCTGGTTGCACCGTTGCTCGGTCATGCAGCAGCATCTGCTGTCGTACACGTGGCCGCGGACGTCGCTGGTGGCGCCACCGCGGCCATTGCAGGAGAAGCAGCGGTTTCGACAGTGGCGGGATCGGGCAGTGGGCTGCTGCAGGCATGGTTTCACCAGTTGCAGACGGCATTTTCCGCGCGCCGCGCCGCTTGGTTGTCCGATCAGCTGCACAGGGAACTTCTGGGAACGTTACCGGACGAGCTGCAGGGCGCTGTCACACTGCAGGATTCCCCGGCCTGCAAACTTGTTCAGCAGCACCTGATGCGGCTTGAGTCGCTGATTTGAAATGGTGATTCCCGGTGTTGCCATGAATCAGAGCGGCCCCAAACGAACCAAAGCGATCAGAAAGAATCTCCATGACCCCGGAACTTCAGCAACTGACACTGCTTACAGAAATCGACGACCTTCTGAATCGAATTCGCCGCTGGAAACAGAAAGAACTTCCCTGGGAACCAGCTTCTGCGGCGCGTGCACTTGTGGCCGGCGTTCTAAGCCGGGTGCAGTCGCTGCGTATTCGTCTGGAATCGCCGCTGGTGGTGGCGACTTTCGGAGGAACAGGAACCGGAAAAAGCACCCTCGTCAACGCCCTGATTGGCCAGGAAGTCACGCAGACGGGGCGTCAGCGGCCGACGACCACCACACCGGTACTGCTGGTGCATCCGGATTTTGACCTGCAGGGATCGGGCCTGGATCCTCATCAGTTTCACGTCAAACGCCTTGACTCGCCCGTACTGCGCGATCTGATCCTGATTGACTGCCCGGACCCGGACACCAGCGAAGCGGCAGAGCAGGGCAGTAACCTTGCGCGGCTGCGATCGATTCTGCCGCACTGTGATGTGCTTTTGTATGTCTCGACTCAGCAGAAATATCGCAGTGCCAGAATCAGCGAAGAACTCGCCGATGCGGCCTCCGGCTGCCGCCTTGTGTTTGTGCAGTCACATGCAGACCAGGATTCGGATATTCGCAGTGACTGGAGGACATCGCTGGCTGCAAGGTATCAGGTTCCGGATATGTTTTTTATCGATTCCCGACGAGCCATTCAGGAACAGGCCCAGGGGTTGCGGCCCACTGGTGACTTTGGCAGGCTGCAGGAGCTGCTTTCCAGTCAGCTGGGGGTTTCACGCCGCGTGGCCGTTCGACGCGCCAACCTCATCGATCTGCTGGAAGAAGTGCTGTCACTCAGCCGCACAAATTACGACGAAGCTCTGCCTGGTGTCCGACAGCTTCAACAGACGCTGGAAGATCAGCAGACAGAGTTGAAGGAGCGAATGAGTACGACATTGCGAGCAGAGCTGCTGGTCAACAGAAATCTCTGGGAACGTCGGCTGCTGGGGTCAGTCACGGATCTCTGGGGATTCAGTCCGTTCTCTTCTGTTCTTCGACTTTACAACGGACTGGGCGGATTTATCGCCTCGCTGACATTCTTTCGCGCAGCCTCGTCCGCACAGATGGCCCTGATAGGAGCGATGCAGGGAGCCCGCTGGCTGCGTTCACGGGCGGAAGAGCAAACCGCGGACGCCAGTCTGGAAAAGCTCTCTGCCTTTGGAATTGCCGATCATCAGCTGCAGGAGGCCCGTGTTCGCATTTCCGGATACATCCGCAGCTCCGGGATTGAGGCGGGAGAGTCTCTTCAGAAGCGGGATCTGGAAGAGCTTCGGCGCCAGGCATCCCGAATTGAAAAGCACTTTCTTGGTGACGCACGGCAGACCATTGATCAGTTGATTGAGCGACTGGCGGAACAGCACACGACGCCGGCAGATCGCTGGATCTTTGAACTGCTGTTTCTGGTGTACCCGCTCTTTGTCACAATTCGGATGGGATACAATTTTTTCTGGAGTTCCTTTCTGGCCCCGGTACTTGGAATAACGACACAGGCCGCACCACTTTTGACCGTGGACTTCTATATCCCGGCCATCTTCTTTCTGATTGTCTGGTCGGCCCTTGTTGTGCTGATCTTCACCCAGCGACTAAAACGCGGATTAACGGAACACATCAGCCAGTTGGCTCAGCAGATGGCGGACACGCAGCTACCGGAAGGACTGTTTCCCAGGCTGGAGCAATTGTGTCAGGATGTGCTGCAGGAAGACCGCAGTCTGCAGGATCTGAGTGACAGAACGTCAAGGTTCCGCCGACACCTTGCGGACTCGACACCCTTTCTGGGCGTCCGCAGGTCCTGACGCCCCCGAGTGCACAAAACGTGCAAAAACGCTCGAAATAAGCGACTTCGCAAATTTTTCAAAGCTGATCTTGGATTCCCCGAAATCCCTCGGTACACTCGTTGTTGGGAAAAAACCCAACGACAGGCAAAAATGCTGCGGTGCAAACGGATCCGTTGACGAAGTTGAGAACAGCTTCGGTGGCCGGTGTGTACGGCCGGTGTGTACGGCCGGTGTGTACGGCCGGTGTTCACAGGCCAGTGCAACACAGGTTCATACAACGCAGGGTTTCTGTCTCAACTGGCCCCGATCTCAACCTGGCCCTGACGTCTTCACTTAACTGTCAACCGTCAACTGACAACGGACAACTGACAACTGACAACCGTCAACCGTCAACTGACAACCGTCAACTGACAACCGTTAACTGCGCCAGGCCGGATCTGAACCAGTACTGATGTCGCTGGGTATGCCCATTGATTCAGCAAAAGCAACCAGCCGGATGCGATGTTTTTGCGATCTGCGATTGGTCTGCGATCGCTTCTGTGCAAATCATTCCGGGTTGCTGCTCGCGTTTTTGGGTGTCTCAGAAATTCAGAATTTCCGTTATCTTCAGAAAGAACATCATGCTGGTGCTTAAACGTCGCAAGGGGCAGGAGATCATCATCAACGGCCATATCAGGATTGTTGTGGTTCAGACCAATGACGGAAGTTGCAGTCTGGCCTTTGACGCGCCGGATTCTTACCGTATTCGTCGAGGCGAACTGCCATCGTTTGACGAAGCTGTGTTCCATGAAAGTACACAGACACTGCAGGTGCAGTCATGACTCGGCATGTAGGCGATCTGATTCGTGAGGCGCGGCAGGCTCGTGGGATTTCGCTGCGATCCCTGGCAACACAAATCGGCATTCACTTTAGTCATCTGTCAAAAATTGAAAATGGCAAAGACCAGATTGGGCGTAAAGCCCTGGAAAAGCTCTCTGAAATTCTAGGTATCGATCCGGATTTGATGCTTGGTGAAGCCGGCCATCAGGAACGTCCGTTTCGTGTTCTGGGCAACGTGGCCGCGGGTGTTCCCATTGATGCCATTGAAAATGTAGAAACCTTCGACCTCACCCGCGTCTTTGATCCGCAGGATCATTTCCTTTTGCGTGTCAAAGGCCGATCGATGATTCAGGACGGTATCAACGATCAGGATTTGGCCATCATTCGCCATGCAAAAACCGCAGAAAATGGCGAAACGGTTGTGGCTCTTGTGGATGGCGGAGAAGCCACATTAAAACGCTACCGCCGAGTCGGTAGTAATGTCGTGCTCAGCCCCGCAAATGATCAGATGACCGAAATGACCTATCCAGCCGCAAGGATCGAAATCTGCGGTGTCCTTGCAGGACTTGTCCGCACGGAAGTGCAGTGACCCGACATCACGGATCAGCGTCCCGAAAGAAAGTCACCAGATACGCCGGAAACATCAGGCCGTCTCATGAAACAACCACGCATCGGTATTAATCAGATGGACATGGGAGGATGGGTTCGCGTCTATCTGGGGCAGGGCGAACCCAACGGAGAACTCGCTCCCTTCCTGTCGCACGCTCTCAACGGCTGGTTCCGCGAACGTCCGCATCTCCGACTGCGATTTGTCCTGCCGGTCACCCGAAACGGAAACACAGTCGAACTGCATGCATGGTACGAACAAATCTGGTTCTCCGACCAAAGTCCCATGGCAAAGGCAACTCCCAGAACGCCCGGAGCACAGGCTTCCTGAAACCGTCCGGCTGTCAGTTTCACCGGCTGTCAGTTTCCATTCGGCGAACAAGCCGCGCCATGACTGGAATCCAGCATCATTTCCGTTACACAACCAGCACCCCTATAACATGACGGCGTTTCCTCAGGTCTACACAAAAAAAGTCCACGGACAAAAGGTCTCCAGAAAAACCTCACGCAGTGGGAAGGACACTGCCACAAAAGGCAGCGACGCATTTTCCATCCCGATTTTTTCGATTCATTGAAGAATGCAACACAAATCTGCTGGACTCTGTCTGAGTTGCACGCCAAACAAGCCAGCAAACCGACACCAGCCCGACACCAGCCCGACACCAGCCCGACACCAGCCCGACCTGTCAAACTTCGTCAGCAACGTTCAGGACACCAGACATGCCACGTTTTTCCATCTCCGTTCTCACCCGTTGCTGCGGACTCATCAGCCTTCTCCTGTCCAGCACGCCAGCAGGCGCTCAGGAATACCCGGTCAATTTCCAGCCGGTTACCATTGATGCTGACGCCGGAAAAGTCGTCTATGCCGTGATCACAGCCGATGTGGATAACGACAAAGACGCCGATATTGTTGCCCTCACCGAAAATCGTGTGATCTGGTACGAGCAGCCAACGTGGAAGCCGCATGTCATCCTCAAAGATCAGACTCCGCCCGATAATGTCTGCATTGCCGCCCACGATATCGACAGCGACGGACTGGTTGACTTCGCCATTGGCGCCGGCTGGACAAAAACTGGAACGCTGCACTGGATTCACAGAACTCCAGACCCAAAGGCGCTCTGGTCAGTGGCCGCCGTCGGAGAAGAAACGTCTGTGCATCGCATCCGCTGGGCCGACGTCCTTGGAAAAGGAAAGCCGCAACTGGTGGTCTCTCCGCTCAACGCCAGCACCGGAAATGGCGTTCGGCTCATGGCATGGGAAATTCCGGATTCCCCGGCCACACAGCGATGGACGTCAACGGTCCTGAATGGCGATTTGAACCGCATGCACAATCATCTGCATCTGGACTTTGACGGCAATGGCACCATTGACACCATTGCCGCCAGTCGAGAAGGACTGTCGCTGATTCGCCGAAACCAGACAGACTGGGAAAAAGTTCCACTCAGCGAAGGACGCACTGGCGAATCTGACCCAAATCTTAACGGGGCAGGGGAAGTCCGGTCCGGTCGCCTGAAAAATGGCCGACGATTTCTTACCTCCGTAGAACCCATGCATGGTGATCAGCTTGCGGTCTACACAGAACCTCGGACCCCCAACACCCCATGGCAGCGAACCATTATTCATCAGGGATTCAAACGCGGACACGCTCTCTGGACAGCCGACTTTGACGGTGATGGCACCGACGAAATTGCCTTTGGGCACAGTGACACGCCGGAAAAATTCGGTGTCATCGTCTGGTGGTGCACGGACGACCTGGGCACAACGTGGATTCCGCAGGTGATTGATGCAGGAGGCATCGCGACGGAAGATCTGACCGTTGCCGATCTTACCGGAGATGGGCGGCCGGATATCGTGGCCGGTGGCCGCGCCACGCACAATGTAAAGCTCTACACCAACATCGTCGGTAAACAATAGCCGGCAGCAAACTGCCGGCTGCTGGCTCACACCAATTTTACCGCCCGAAGCAGCCCCTGCTCCCCGATGTCGTCTCGTCGCACAAACAATACTGTCCGGCCGCCTCGCCGATTTGGCCGCAGATGTTTTCCCACATCCACCAGCGTGTCGTCCACAGGCTGCCCGCTGTGTTCTTCAACAATCTCAATTCCACGCTGCCGAATCAATTCTGCAGACACAACGCCGGACAGATCATCAGGCCACAGACCGTGCACAACTACGCGGCCATCATCACCAGTCACGGCCAGGCCAATCGCCGCCAGCGCTCCGATCACACCGCCATTCGTGCCGCCCAGCCCTTTCAGAAAAATCCCCTCGGCTGATGCCGTTCGGTAGGCTTCCTCCTGATCCACAAGGCTGGTTTTGCACTTCATTGCAAACTCAGTCACACAGGTGGGGACGTCGCTTGATACGCACAGCCCAGGGTCGCTGCCGACTTTATACCAATCCCGCATGACAGACTCGCACCGCCGAATCAGGTCCTCAGAACAGGCATCCCCGATCGGCAGCAATTCGATCGATGCCGATCCGTTTTTGGACGTGTAGGGAACCCTCGGATCAAAGAACAATTGATGGCGCACCAGACGCACGCAGCTCCAGCTGTCAGACAACTCTCGAATAATCACCTTTGCCAGCTGATTGGTGCCGGGTGTATCAATCGTATCCGTATCATCCAGTCCGATCAGAATCATTTGTGTCCATCCGAGTCTGAAGCAGAATCCGATCGTCGTCCATAAAACAGAATCACGGCACTGATCAGTCCAGCCGCCAGTCCGCAAAGAAGATAAGTGACGCACGCCTGAGACAGCCAGTCCACCAGTGGTCGTCGCCCCGGCAGCTCATACCCCGTGGCCTTCAATGTTCCGCGAACCACCAGTGCCAGCAGGTTGCTGTAAATTCCCGCCAGCATGAACCCGGCATAGTGTTGCCATCCGGAATTGGCTCTTCGAAGCGTCCAGTCCAGAAGCGGCCCCGTCGCAACCAGACTGGTCATGGCTCCAACCCCCAATCCTTCACCCCGAATTCCGCTGAAACTCAGCAGGGAAGCCACAAGGAATGCCGCCACTCCCATGACCGTCCCGGCACCTCGGCGAGGAACAACAGCGAATCCCAGTGCCAGCGGAAAAACAACGCGCAGGATGGCATGTCCAGGAACTCGCTGAATACCGAGATCCAGACAGGCTGAACAAAACGCAGCCATCGATCCGAACACGAACAGCAGGATCCAGTCTGCAGCCGGAGCGGACACGGAATCCGCGGCAAGGACTTTTAAACGCGTAGTCGCTGCAAGTCCCGAATGACGACTCAGCATCACCATACTGCTCCTTGAAATTTCCGCAAAACGCTCTGGTACTGCCAATGAATGCCGGTCGCATCAGGCCTGTCGTATGGGCAGATGAAACCACCGTTGGAGAACGACTTGGCGAGTATCATACAGAAGAGCAGCCCAACACGCGTTGCCAAAGCCGGCGAATGTTTTCAGGCCGCGTCTCAGGAAGTCGATTGGCTTGGTTCTTTCAGCCTGTCCCCACGGCCAGTTCCGGCCGATTCTGCCGTTTTTTCAGCACCACGCACAGCCGATTTGTGTACAGTACCGACCTGACTTTCCACGTATCAGAGATTTCGCGTCAGAGAGTTCGCGGTTTATATCCTCAGAGTTCCCGACATCTGGTTCCGGATACGGGACACTGTTCTCCGCATCTGAAAACCGTATCGCGTCATTGAAAAGGCAACACACCCATGATTCGCCTGCTGGTCCTGTATGGACACCCGAAAGACCCCGAGGCCTTCGACAGGTACTATCAGGAAATCCATATCCCGCTGGCCAGGCGGATGCAGGGGTTAAAAAAATGGACCATTGGCAAGGTCACGCAGGCTCCTGATGCCCCACCTTCGCCGTGGTATTACATGGCGGACCTGTACGCAGACTCCCGCGAACAGTTGGATGCGATCCTTGCCTCTCCGGAAGGCCAGGCTTCGATTGCGGATGTTCCGAACTATGCATCCGGCGGAGTCACGTTCGTGTTTACGGAAATCGAAGATGTCCTTTAAAGGGTCCGTTGGCAGAGCAATATCGCCCGATGGATCAGGCGGGGAATAGCCGTGAGCAGGTTGCTGCAAGGCGATCATTCCCACCACCCCGGCCGCGATGACGCTTGTCACAGTGAAGGATGCGAATCACAGTCGTATGTGCAATGCTGACCTGATGATCCATATGCAGACGCAGCAAATCAGCTTCATCCGGGAGACATCGAGCAGCGTCCACGAGGGTGCGATTTTGGGGGGACGCTGATGAAGTCCTGAGTGGCTGCGGTACGTAAAAAGCGGCACACCTGATATTTCAAAGCGGCCGACCTGAAATTGCCGGCTTCACAAGTTAGCTTAACGTCTACGTAGCATCGGACGCTGGAGACATGGCAGAAACGGTCTGACAAGCACTTGACCGAAGGCAAAAATCTGCCTCCAGTTCCTCTCACACGGCCGCTGCAGGCATGTGTATCTGGGAGGAAGAATGAAGCCAACGACTTTGGCTTTAGGCAGATGGGAAAACTGAGTGCGCCGGGACTTGAACCCGGGACCTACGGATTAAAAGTCCGTTGCTCTACCAACTGAGCTACGCACTCGGTGTTTTCCATGGCTTGCATCTGCAGAAGCAGAATTCGCATAGATTAGACGCTTATCGCCCGGATCGCAACTGGCTGAAGCGATTTGAGAAACAGTCTCGGTTCGAAGAAGGACAAAACTCTTTAAAATCCACACAGAGAACTTAGGATTCTTGTCCGACATCCAAAATGGAGCCGAATTTCGATCTTTTGGGGACAACTTCCCTGAGGTTCACTTTTCACGACGAAATTCTACATGGCCAGACCTCGAGTCGCTGGTCTCCGGTGCCGGAAAACCACAGAAAAACAAGATTCGGCTCTTTCCCGCGTTTCACAGTCTTCCGAAACAGCATGGCGACAAACGGCCTGGATAGGGGACGGAACTGAAAATCCTCCCAAATCACCGCGAATTTAAGTATTCTCGGACTCTATTCGCCCCAAAATCTCTACTTGTCAAGTTCCGGCGACAGAAAACGGCGTCCCTCTGCAGCGTTTGGCGCAGGTGCCAGAAATCTCCTGGGTCCGAGAGAATTATGACCTCCGGACATCGAAAGATGGTTAGAATCCCTCCAATCGTTTTGGTGTACTGGAATTTCGGGAGTTGTTTTCTGGCAGCACGTCGCTCACATCCCTGCGTCAGCGGAATTCTGCAGATCGTTTCGGGCGGTCAGACAGGTGTTGATCGTGCTGCGCTGGATGCAGCGCTCACCGCCGGAGTGGCGATTGGTGGCTGGTGTCCCCGCGGGCGGCGGTCCGAGGACGGAACCATTCCGGCCCATTACCCAATGCAGGAGACCGCATCGCGTTCCTACGCGGTGCGGACAGAATGGAATGTACGCGATTCTGACGGCACGCTGATTCTTGTGCTCAATGAAATCTCCAGCGGAACGCGTCTGACGGTTGATTCCGCCAGGGCGCAGGGAAAACCGCTTCGCATCGAGTATCTATTGCCCGAAGCAGCCAGTGGACGGTTGCCGATTTCAGAGAAGACAGAAGATTCCGTCGCGCAGCAGATTGATTCAGTTGCCGACTGGATTCGACGAAATAAGATCCGCATCCTGAATGTTGCGGGTCCTCGTGGCAGTTCTTCACCGGATGTTTATCCGTTGGCAAGGTCCTTTGTTTCCCAACTGCTGCCGACGGTGAACGGTGTCACAGACGGTCTTACGGGATCCGCCACTGCGTCTACCGACGGCCCCTTGCAGGAGCCTGCGGGAAGTTTTCGCCCCCGAAAACGAGATTCATAGCAGGCATGATTCACGGAATTCGCGTTCCCAATCAAACTACCGCCGCCATTGCTGCTCATCATTCCGAAAAACTTAACAATAGCAACAGCAGGGGAAAGGCCCTGAATGGACTCAGACACCGCTGCCGCAACTCAGAGCATGAAACGTGGACGCCAATGGAATTGATTCGCGTCCCTCGATTCTAAAAATGCGGCGGAGTTCAACACCGGCCTTTACTCTGCACAAAAACTGGTACCTCACACATCTCTCAAAATCGTCTTACTCGGAAATACACGAGTTGTTTATCAGGTGAATTGTTCGGTGACAGAACCGAATGAAAGACACCGCTGTCAGCAAAGCAAGGATTCTCCATGGCCGCACAATACATCATGACGATCGAACACCTGACTCGCCTTTATGACGAGAAGGAAGTTTTGTCAGATATCTGGCTGGCATTTTACCCCGGCGCCAAGATCGGCGTGCTTGGCAACAATGGCTCCGGCAAAAGTACTCTGCTGCGAATCATGGCGGGCGAAGACAAAGACTTCATGGGCACGGTCCGCCCGGCGAAGGGCATTCGCATTGGCTACTTCCCACAGGAACCGCGTCTTGATCCGGAAAAGTCTGTCGGCGAATGCATCGAAGACGCCGTCGTGGAATCTCGGCGAATTCTGGATCGCTTCAATGAGCTCAGCATGAAGCTGTGCGAAGACCTTTCTCCGGAAGAGATGGAAAAGGTTCTGGATGAACAGTCAAAGGTTCAGGACCAGATTGATATGGCCAATCTCTGGGAACTGGACCGTACCCTGGAAATTGCAGCTGACGCCATGCAGCTTCCGCCGGCGGAGCAGAAGGTGGCCGTGCTTTCCGGTGGAGAAAAACGGCGTGTCGCTCTGTGCCAGCTGTTGCTCAGCAATCCTGACATGCTGCTGCTTGACGAACCGACCAACCATCTGGATGCCCGTTCCATTCAGTGGCTCGAACAGTATCTCGGTTCCTTCAAAGGGACGGTCGTGGCCGTGACCCATGACCGCTACTTCCTTGACAACGTCGCCGGTTGGATTCTGGAACTTGACCGCGGCAAGGGTATGCCCTTCGAAGGAAACTACACGTCATGGCTGGAACAGAAGCAGAAGCGTCTGGAACTGGAAGAACGCCGTGAAAGTCGTCGCCAGCGAGAGCTCAAGCGAGAACTGGAATGGGTGAAAATGTCGCCCAAAGCGCGAGCGACCAAAAACAAAGCCCGACTGCAGCGCTACAACGAACTGGCTTCTCAGGAATATGACGCCCGTGATGAAGCGGCTCAGATTCAGATCCCCATTGCTCGAAAACTTGGGCAGCTGGTGGTGAAAGCTGATGGCCTGAAAAAGTCGTTTGGCGATCGAGTCCTGTTCAGTGACCTGAGCTTCGATCTGCCACCCGGGGGAATTATTGGAATCATCGGTCCCAACGGAGCCGGAAAAACAACGCTGTTCCGAATGATCATCGGTGCGGAAAAGCCGGATTCCGGTGCTCTGAAGATCGGAGAGACGGTCGACGTTTCTTATGTGGATCAGTCACGCGATTCGCTGGATGGTTCTAAAACGGTCTATCAGGAAATCTCCGGCGGTCATGATATCCTCGAAGTGGGGACAGCCAAAATCCATGCGCGGGCCTACTGTGGACGCTTTAACTTCAAAGGCTCTGACCAGCAAAAATTTGTCGGACAGTTGTCGGGTGGAGAAAGAAACCGCGTCCACTTTGCCAAGCTGCTTCGCTCCGGAGGCAACCTTCTGCTGCTGGACGAACCCACCAACGACCTTGACGTGGACACACTGCGAGCCCTTGAAGAAGGGCTGGAGTCCTTCGGTGGATGTGCCGTCGTTGTCAGCCACGATCGCTGGTTTCTGGACCGGATTGCCACTCATATCCTGTCATTCGAAGGCGACGGGTCAGTGGTCTGGTGCGAAGGCAACTATCGGATCTATGAGCAGCAGCGCAAAGAACGTCTTGGTGAAGCGGCAGACCGTCCAGTGGAAGGTCGCTTTAAGCCTCTAAGCCGCTAAGCACTCTGGCCCGGTCATTGTCCCGGCAACTTCTGCGAGATTTCTTCCGTAAGACAGCTTTTGATCTCTTTCGTTCCAGAAACGGGTCCATTCATGGATTTTTTGCAGCTCGCCGGGAAAAACATCCTGATCACAGGAGTTGCCAATCGCAAAAGCGTGGCATGGCACACGGCAAAACTGCTGAAAGATGCGGGCGCAAATGTCCTGCTCTCCGTGAGAACGCAGAGCAGGGCAGACTCTGTTCGGAAGCTGTTTCCGGATGTCCCGATTTTCGTCTGCGACGTTGAACATCAGGACCAGATTGATGCCCTGAAACAAGCGGTCGGGGCTCAGGTAGCAACGTTGCATGGTCTTGTGCATTCTGTTGCCTTCGCGGACTACTCCGGGGGATGGCTGCCATTCCATCAGACTCCCAGAGACGCCTTCCTGCAGGCCGTCAATATTTCCTGCTTTTCCCTGATGGCCTTGTCGAATGCCTTTCAGGACAAGCTGGACCCGGAAACCGGCAGCGTGGTAACCATCTCGATCTCCACCACACGCATGGCTGCCGAAAACTATGGATACATGGCCCCGGTAAAAGCGGCTTTGGATTCTTCGTTATGCTTTCTGGCAAAATCCTTCTCGCAGTTTTCCCGAGTGCGATTTAATGCCGTCTGCCCGGGTCTGCTGAAAACGTCCGCATCCGCCGGCATCCCGGGATATGTTGACAGCTACCTGTTCGCGGAAAAAGCCACACTTAGAAAACAGGCCGTCCAGACGGAAGAAGTGGCCAATACCGTCGCGTTTTTACTCAGTCCCCGTTCTTCCGGTATCAACGCTCAGGGGTTGGTCATTGATGCTGGGATGGGGATCAACTACTTCGACGATGCACTGGTTCGCGACAACACCAGCAGAACACCAGTTTAACCGTCGCAACACCCATGGCCGTTGCGGTCGTGATGCCGTTGCATCCAGAGGAGATCGCGGATTTTTCGCGGGAAACGCCACTCAAAACCGGACTCCGGAGGGGCTTCTGGTCGCAAATCTTCAGACGATATTCTCATCGAATACTGCGATTTTTGCGAAAAAATTCCCGTAACAGAGATTCAACCGCCTCAAACAGGGAATCTGAAACCTCGATTTCGGTCAACACAGCCTCGCCGGGTACAATTCCGGCAGGTGGCTGTACAATCGTGCGGTTGAATTCATGTCAGAAGGCAGTGGCCAGCAGTGCGTTGCGCGTCGGACCGGATACAGGCGAGACGTCGCCGAATACTTTGTTTCTTGTGATC
Organism: uncultured Planctomycetaceae bacterium; assembly: GCA_903871805.1. GTDB lineage: Bacteria > Planctomycetota > Planctomycetia > Planctomycetales > Planctomycetaceae > SXXK01. The sequence goes on from CAIQIE010000164.1 coordinate 14,404, forward strand.
CACAGGAGTCGCCTTTGATGCGGACAAAACAATGCGAAACTGGCTTCACAAGGCTGCGCCGTAAACGTTCGGGAATCTCAAGCACAAAACTCGTTGCCGGAAGTCTGCTTTGGGTCGCGGTTTTTGCGATGCTGGGGTATGTTGCGTACAAAAAGTTGTCTGGGTCGAACACCGCTGCACAGCAGTCTGAAGTTGTGACGGCAGAAGCTCAGACAGAAGTGCAGACAGACCCCGTACAGGCGTCCACAAAAACAATTCGCATCGGTTTTCCGACTCGCGAACTTCCGGATTTTGAATTTCCTGAATGCATGGGCGGAACGGTCAGTCGCGACAGCCTGAAAGGCAAACGCTGGCTTGCCAACTTTTTCTTCACGCGCTGCAACGGCCCGTGTTCGCTGATGATTCGTGATGTCTCCGAGCTGCATCGAAAGGTCGCTAAGACAAATCCTGATTTTCTGTTCGTCACATTCTCTGTGGATTCAAGTTTTGACAGCATCGACGTGCTGCGAAAGTATTCCGACACCTTCCTTGCTGACCATGACCGGTGGAAATTTCTGACTGGAGACGAGCAGCAGATTCATGACCTGATTCGCCGCGGCTTTTCGCAGTATGTACAGCCCAGTCTTGGTGAAATGCGAAAGCCCGGTTTTGAAGTGGCCCATTCCAACCGAGCTGTTCTGGTCAATGAAGAAGGCATCCCTGTCGCAACCTACCTGATGACCGTTCCGGAAGATGTTGTCAAATTGAGACGGGTCATCGAGGGCAAAGAAGACTTTCCACAACCGGGTCCCGCGTTGACGGTGGAACCAACCGGCGAAAATCCGCAGGTGCCACTGAATCTGTTACCCATCCGCGAAGAACCGGTTCGTGACGACAGTGAAAAGCCCTCAGCCGGGCCGGCTGAAGACGCCACAGAGGCGGACCCCGCAGGCGGCACGGCCCAACCGGCGTCAACCAGTCAGTCGCCGGAACTGGGAAATGCCCCTGCGGTACCCGAATCAGCCGAAAAATCCTCAACGCAGGACTCTCAGGCCCCAACCGTGCCACCTTCTTCGGACAGCGAAGAACGTCCGCAACCAGCAGACACTCCCGGAGACAGTTGCTTACCTGCTCTGCCGCAGGCCCCGCCGCAGTCCGGAGACACTGCTGTCGAACCCCTGAAAAGTGAAGAACCCACGCCGGGCAAACCCATTGCACTGGAACAGGCCAGGGCCGCTGCGAGCACGAACCCAGCCACAGGCGTACCTTCGGATAGTTCGGACAGGACAGCAGAGCAGGGCACAGCCGCCTCATCCAGCCCGGCATCAAAATCACCGGCAGAAAAGAACCGCAGTATGGATGAGACCCTTCCGGACTGGGTTCGACATCTGCCGACAATCAACGCCACATTGAACGCACTCTGCACAGTTTTGCTGCTGGCGGGATACGTGGCAATTCGCCGATCTCATCGAGTCGGACATCGTAATTTGATGATCAGTGCCTTCGTTGTGTCCACAATTTTTTTGTTCTGCTACATCCTCTATCACCAGGCATTGTATCAGTTTACGGGTGAACGAGGACGATCGTTCGTCGGTTCGAATCTTGCTCGTATTCTTTACTTCTGCATCCTGATTCCCCATGTCATTCTTGCCGCTGCCGTGCCGATCCTTGCTCTGCGAGTCTTCTGGCTGGCATGGAAGCAGCAATGGGTAAAACACCGCAGATTGGCCCGAATCACACTTCCCATTTGGCTGTTTGTGTCGATTACCGGTGTATTGATCTACGGAATGTTGTACCATTGGCCGTGGAGAACGATGGAGCCTGTACCGGTGATTCCGGGCAGTACCATTTAGCTGAAAAGTCTTAAAGCCCCGGTCGTTCTCACGCAGATTCGCGTAAAATGTCATCAAACTGGAATACGTCCATGAAGAAACTATTGCGACATGTTCTGCTGACAGCAGTTGTCTGTACGGCAACTGGAATTCTGCCAATCGTAGATCAGGCGGTCATGGCCTGTCCCGGCTGTAAGACAGCCAATGAAACAGACAACCTGCGCCCCAGGGCCTACATGTTGAGCATTCTGTTTATGCTGGGAATGCCGGCGACAGTTTTTGCGGGTTTTGGAGTGGCATTTTACCGAATGACGCGACGCACGGGCGTGGATCAGGCGACTATGGACGAGTATCTGCGGCAGCAGGCGGAAGTTCAGCGGGATCAGCAGGGATCAGGTTCCGACAGCGGTGAACCCGTTAATTTCTGAGAAATCCCTACAACGTGCCCCCGATCTTTGAAAGAGTCGGCGTCTTGACTTGCAACCGACAAATGAAGCTTCATACTTCGCGTGCCGAAAGTCGATAGGCAAGCGTGCCAATTCGAACGGGCGATTAACTCAGTTGGCTAGAGTGCATCCCTTACAAGGATGAAGTCGGGGGTTCGAGTCCCTCATCGCCCAGTCTGCCGGTTCGCAAACCGGCGAAAACTTCATTAGACCCGCGAAAAACACTCGTGTTTTCGCGGGTCTTGTTTTTTGGTTTCGCCTCAGTTTCCCAGTTTCGTGCAACTGCGGGCCCGCCTGTGGGCCCGGTTCACCTTCGGCCACCCGCTGAAAGTGTTCGTCGCGAAGTTGCAAATAACGTCGCGCTGCCACGTCCTTTCAGACGTTTATCGCTGTTCCTGAGGGGGCTCGTCACCTATGGGATCGTCACCAGCAGCCTCTGCATCGAATCGCCGATGAACTGGCCAAAAACGTCGGGCCAGACGGGCAGCAAAGGCTCTGCGATAAACAAAGCTGCCGGAGTTTGTTCCGGATCGAAGTGGGCAGAAGCCCACTTTACAACAGGCCCGGAATGAATCATGCTCGTCGACGGTTTCGCAGCCTGCCGAGTGCTCAGCTGTCCGTTTTCGTAATGCCTGCAGGCTCCATGCTCGTCACGTCTTCCTGAGATTGCCAGAATGAAACGTTCCACCACCCTCGAAAATTGCATCCGCCGCGGCCGTAATGTTGGCATGGCAGTTGTCGCAGCAGTTGTGATGATCGCTGCATGGACTGCCAACGCAACCGCGCAGCAGGCTGGTCTGCCGGAGATCATCATTGCGGACTTTGAGTCCGAGGGCTACGGGGACTGGAAAGTGGAAGGGACGGCCTTCGGCAAGGGGCCAGCGCGCGGAGCACTTCCGGGACAGATGGCGGTTGAGGGCTTTTCCGGCAGCGGACTGGTGAACTCCTTTTTGGAGGGCGACGCCAGCGTCGGTACACTGGAATCGCCTCAGTTTGTCATTCAGCGCAGATACATCACATTCCTGATTGGCGGAGGAATGAATCCTGAGCAGCTCGCACTGCAATTGCTGATTGACGGAAAAGTTGTCCGGCAGGCGACAGGGCCAAACGATCGTTCTGGCGGCAGTGAAGCCCTGGTGCGGGAATCCTGGGAAGTCAACAAATACAAAGGCAACAAAGCAACGATACGTATTCTTGATCAGGCAACAGGGGGCTGGGGCCATATCAATGTAGACCACATCGTTCAGACGGATAAAAAGCCAGCGGGCCTGATCCGGGATGCAAAGCGGGAGTTTGTGGTAAATGCCCGATACCTGAACATTCCAATCAAAAACGGTGCTGCAAAACGGATGGTGACGCTGATCGTCGATGGACAGGACGTCGTCCGTAACGAGATAGAGCTTGCGGATGGCACTGCCGACTGGTGGGCCCCGATGGACGTCAGTGCATGGACTGGTAAAACGATAACGCTCAACGTGGACAAACTCCCCGAAGAATCCAGTGCTCTTGCCGCCATTGAACAGAGTGATACGCTGAAAGACGCAGACAATCTCTATGCCGAACCACTGCGCGGTCAGTTTCACTTTTCCCCACGCCGAGGCTGGAACAATGATCCCAATGGGATGGTGTATTACAACGGCGAGTATCACCTTTTCTTTCAGCACAACCCATACGGATGGGGCTGGGGCAATATGCATTGGGGGCATGCGGTCAGTAAAGACATGGTGCACTGGCAGGAACTGGGCGACAAATTACTTCCAGACAGTATGGGCACCATGTTCAGTGGCGGTGCTGTTGTCGACTGGAAGAACACCAGCGGCTTTGGAAAAGATGGCAAACCGCCTCTGGTGCTTTTCTACACCGCTGCCGGTAGTAGTTTTGTCCAGGGGATTGCCTGGAGCACAGACGGTCGTACCTTTACCAAATATGCGGGCAACCCAGTCCTGCAGCAGATCACCGGTGGAAATCGTGACCCCAAAGTCATCTGGCACGAACCCTCTGGAAAATGGGTGATGGTGCTGTATGTGGAAGTCAACGGAGTTCATACCATTCACTTCTTCACGTCGCCCAATCTGCGCGACTGGACATTCACCAGCAAGACGGATGGTTTCTTCGAATGTCCGGAGTTTTTTGAACTGCCCGTGGATGGAAATTCGGCTCAGGCGAAGTGGGTCCTTCTGGCCGCAAGCAGTGAGTATCAGATCGGGACTTTTGATGGAACGAAGTTCACACCGGAATCTCCCAAAGTGCCGGGCCACCGAGGTCGTGGCTTCTATGCGGCCCAGACATTCAGTGATGTTCCCGATGGCCGGCGCCTGATGATGGGCTGGTTCCAGACAGAAACCAGGGGAATGCCCTTTAACCAGTCCATGTCCATTCCGCTGGAACTGCGTCTGGGCAGTACCGAGAATGGACCGCGACTTACGTTCGCACCGGCAGGCGAACTGGAATCACTCCGGACAAAACGTCATTCGATTACCACACGGTCGCTGAAAAAGGGGGATTCCAATCCCCTGGATTCCGTCAGAGCCGAACTGATCGAGCTTCGCGCAGAGTTTGAACCTGGAACTGCAAAGGAAATCGTGTTTCTCGTTCGTGGTGCCACGATCGTATACGACGTACAGAAACAGGAATTAGTCGTCAATGGCCATCGGGCCGCAGCGCCGCTCAGCAACGGCCGGCAAGGACTGACAATCTTCTGTGATCGCAATGGCCTTGAAGTCTTTGCCAGCGGCGGGCTGTGCTACGTTCCAATGCCCTTCATTCCCAAAGCGGACGACCTGTCAGTTGGTATTACAGTGCCTGAGGGCGAGATCCGGAATTTCTCCGCAGTCGCTCACGAACTTCGTTCCGCATGGACCAGCAGGTAACTTCAGGACATTGGCACCGGAAAGAGCAGCGTTTCGCACCGGCCGTTTTTAAGGATGGCCAGTGCCGCCAGCCGGCCGTGATTCTCGCACTATTTGCAGGTGCCGCGTCGAAGGACCGCAGATCAGATGCGGGAGGCGGTTCTGGCACCATTTAGTTCGGGAATTTCATTCGGCTCTGCGGTTTCAGGCGCAGACGGCAGAATGTACTGCCACTGCACTCCTGGTGCGGTGACATCACATTGCAGGAGTGACCAGCATCTTTCAGGCACACCCAATGTGCTGGGACGGCATCTGGTCACCGCCATCAGCGGAAACTGGCACAGCCTGTCGATTTTCGGACGCTGGTTTTGGCCGTGCTATTCGGAATTCTTCCCCTTTGAACCGCCGCTCTGCTTCTTTCTGTCCTTCCCTGAATGCCGACCGGTGCCATCACCCGTATCCAGAATACCTCCGGCCGGATTCAGTGTTTGCAACACAGAGGCCAGTCGCGCGCGGGCTGACGCGGCCGTCGGATCCTCGCTGCCTGCGGCAATCAGAGTCTCTGTGAAGGGAGCATTGCTCATGTTGTACAGTTCACCACGTTCGTTAAGTTTCCACTGAGCATCACGAACATACCACATTCGAGCCAGTTGATTGAACACCCAGTCTCGTGGTTTGCCGGGTTCACCGCGAAGCTGTGGAGCAAAACTCCGCCCGTCAAATTGCATATTTGCGGGCAGAGTTGCCCCTGCAAGTGCTGAAAAAGTCGCGACAATATCCGTGGAATCCAGCAGGTCCGCAGAGACCTTTCCGGAAGGTGTCTGCCCCGGCCAGCTGGCGATAAACGGTATCAGCCCACCGCATTCCAGCATACTGCCTTTCATTCCGGACAGACTGCGACCGTGAACTGTCGACTTTGAGGATTGCCCTTTGCCAGTTCCATTGTCTCCCATGAAAATCACGAGCGTTTTGTCGCGCAATTTCAGTGTGTCCAGCTCATCGAGCAGATTACCAACCAGCTTATCCATATAGCGAATGTTGTCACCGAACAGATCCGCACTCTCTGGCTGGCTGTCCGGAGTTGGCTGAATTTCTCCATGCACGTGCACCATGGAATAAAAGAGAAAAAAGGGCTGTTCCCTGTTCTTTCGAATGAAGCCCAGCGCTCGATCATGCATCAGATCGGGCATGTAGTCTTTTTCGCTCAGTTCTCGTTCTTCGCCGTTGACTCTGTATCGCTGAGCTCTTTCCCCGGTTTGATTCCAGTAGACACCGCTGCCGTTGAAGACCAGTGATTCATCGAAGCCGACTTGTTCTGGTCTTCCGGGCAGTTGGCCGTACTTGCCGATCATGGCTGTATGATAACCCGCCGATTTGAACAGTTTGGGCAGCAGCAGCTCTGCCGGATTCATCCGCATACAGGCATCCTGATTGGTGGCGCCGTTGCGAAACGCATAGCGGCCCGACATGATCAGGGCCCGGGACGGACCACACAAGGCGGCGGTAAACGCCCGAGTGAATCGGATGCCCGTGCTGGCCAGTCGGTCAATCTGTGGCGTTTGGTAGTTGTCTGATCCATAGCATCCAACATTGCCGATTCCCAGATCATCGGCAAGGATCAGAACGATATTCGGTGGTGTCGTTTCGCTGGCAGCGGACAAATTGCAGAGCGTGATCAGGACCAAAACCAGTCTGATCAGAGGTTGAGCCTGAATCATGGATGACATTCCTGAGACCAACGGAGCCTTGAGACCAATGGAACAGAGGCGAATGGGGTACTCCCTGCCGGGCAAGGTTGTATCGCAATTCGGTCGGGAAACGAAGCCCATGGTTGCCGTGTGACCTTAGTCCGACAGGGCACCACCATGCTTCACTCTGTGCTGCGAAGTGAATGACCTGCAAAGCCTCGTTGGCGATCTCGCCGAGGTGAATCCCATCGGTGCCACCCACCTGCGCGTTTTGAAGTTGCGAGAAATGTTCACACAAAAGCGCGACGGCGGGCGTCGAACACACCTACCGACAGCTGGCTGGCCCTGAATTCGTGCTCGTGCTCAATGAAATGGTACTCGTGCTCGTAATCGATGCGGTTTATTCGAGTACGAGCACGAGTACGAGTACGAGCACGAGCACGAGTACGAGTACGAGCACGAGCACGAGCACGAGCACGAGCACGAGCACGAGCACGAGTACGAGTACGAGCACGAAAATCCCACTCGAACAAATTCCATCGGTGCCACCCACCTGCGCGTTTTGAAGTTGCGAGAAATGTTCGCATAAAAGCGGAACGGCGCAAGCCGTCCGGTGCCGGTCCGTGTCTGCTGGAACACGTTTGATGCAGCGGTAGAACATGCTGGCGTGCAGACGAAAAACGCAGCACGGCGGGCGTCCAAGACACATACCGACAGCTGGCTGGCCCTGGATTCCCCAGTGCCGGATTCCCATGGTTGCTCAGCTGTCATCCTCACGAGCGAACCGGACGGAGAACGATCTCGCCGGCTTTTACTCATGGAGACTTCTGCTAGGTTACTTTTTAATATCGATATTACGAAGTTGGGAACACACTTCACCTCCGATAGTTCAGTTGACCGACCATAGACAATCCCGAATGATGTCCTGGGACCATACGCTCAAGACGTAGCTGCTTTGGCGAAGTCGGGTGCATTCGTCAAGGGCTAGTCGCCGGGCAATGGCTAAACAGAATCCTCCACAGCGAGAAATTGATGAACGTGCGAAGAACCGACAGAGCCGTTGCAACGCAAAATTTCTGAGGGCCGCGCCCCGACAGGCTGGAAACACTTCTCGAAACAGGGCATGTAAGTATGGATGCATTTCTCGCACAGGCAATCGCCGAGGCGGAAGCAGGGCTGGCTGAGGGTGGCATACCGATCGGCTCTGTGATTGTGCATCAGGGAAAAATTATTGGGCGAGGGCACAATCGACGCGTACAGAAGGGCAGTGCAATCCTGCATGGGGAAATGGACGCCCTTGAAAACGGCGGACGACTCGCCGCTGAGGTGTATCGACAGTGCGTGTTGTACACAACGCTTTCCCCGTGTGCGATGTGTTCGGGCGCCATTCTGCTCTACCGCATCCCGCGGGTCGTTGTCGGCGAGAACATCACGTTTATGGGTGAGGAGGCATTGTTGCGAAGCCGGGGCGTGGATGTTGAGGTCCTGCAGGAACCGCGTTGTATTGAGCTGATGCGGGATTTCATCAAGACGCATTCGTTCCTGTGGAATGAAGACATCGGAGTATGACGCCAGACGTCCAAACGTGCTTGCAAGGTCAGGTGCTGGCACCTGGGCTTTTACCATTGCGGCATAATTCTGTACCTGGGTTCCAATTTGACGATGGCCGTTGGCCAAATGGGTGTTGTGGGGTTCGTGTTCCAGGGGCGTTGCACCTGGCTATGGTGACCATGGCCGTTGGCCAAATTGGGTCGTTCGTTGTGTTCGGTGACCAAATGTTGTGTCTGCGATCTTTTCGCCAACGGCGATATTCATCGTAGCCTTGGGGCAACGCCCCAGGACAGTGGTTTCGTTCCGTTGCCTTTTGGCCAACGGCCATAGTCAAGCGTCATCAGTCCCAAACGTATTGTTCATCGAATTCGATGCCATAACCGTTCAAAAAGTTGCGAGACTCTTCCTGGAAAGTTCCAGGCACATGGCACCTGAGTTCCTGGCATCTGAATTCCATGCGTTGATTTTCCCGTCGCACAGTCAGGTCATGGGCGTTGCTGGATGTGCCGGCCGCGGACGGGCGGCCGATGGCAGTCACTTTGCCGAGTCGCAGGCATTTTTCAACGACCGTTGCCGGTTCTCTCTCCCAATTGGGGCGGACACATCCTTGCGGATTCGAATTGGGAACATCTCGGGGATCAGTTCCGGTGGTGGCGCTGTGCTGACCAACCGGCTATTTTCTGGCACCCCTGATTCGGGGTGCGTGGGTCATGGTTTTGGATCGCAATTTTGCA